>CAYUME010000354.1:0-5658 GCA_964445475.1 uncultured Planctomycetia bacterium | reverse complement strand
ACCCCGCCCCAGAGGGGCGGGGCTTCAACAGCAACAACATGGCGAAACCCGCCGATCCTCCTTCGCTGCGGCCGTTGGCCGCAGCTTCGGCGGACCCGCCGAAGCCTTGCGCGAAGGCGGGAGCCTGACCTGAATAGGAACCGAGGTCCGGCCCGGCCCTTCCTCCCCGCCCCACAGGGGGCGGGGCTTCCGGGCGGAGGCGGGTGACGCCGGTGCGGGGGTCCATGCGGGCCCGCGCGGGCCGCGCCGCGGTCCCCGATCCGTAGGGAGGCCCCATGTCCCGTGCCCCCGGCGAGCGGCTGCGCAGCCGCCTGAACTGGCTGATCCTCAAGACGCTGGCCGTCGACATCGGCCTGCCGCTGGCGGCCGCCGAGCTGTACGAGGTGCTGCGCGTGGCCTCGAGCCGGTCCATGCTCCAGGCCTGGTACCGCATGGAGCGCCGCTCCCACCTGTGGGTGTACCTCCGGCGCCTGGCGGACAAGGGGTATGTCCGCCTGGCCACGCTGCAGGAGCGCCGGCGCGCGACCCTGACGCCTGCGGGGCGCCGGGCCGTGCTTGCCCTGGAGCGCCTGTTGCGCGACCGGGGGGAGCGGGAGCTGTTGTCGGCTGCGGCCGGCCTGCCCGAGCGTGTGCGCCGTCTCCGGCAGGAGCGCCTCGGCCGGCCGTCCTATCGGGCGACGCTGCGGCGCATGGCCTCGCAGCGCCGGGCCCTCCTGCGCCGGATCCCCGGGCGGCCGCGCGCACTCGCCTTCGTGAGCTACGACTTCCCGCGCCCCGAGCACAACCGGCGGCGGCTGGTCGCGTCGGTGCTCCAGGGCTACGGGTTCCAGCGCATGCACCAGAGCATGTACACCGGCCCGTCCGATCGCCTCCGGGCCGTGCTCGAGCACCTGGAAACGGCCGGCGTCCTGCAGGCCCTCCGGTGGGGCACGATCACCGTCTTTCACCCCTAGGCGTGATGGCCTCGCATATTGTAATCATATGTACATACGTATGTACAACAGTATACACAATAGCCGCCCCCCCGTTTATTACCCGCCTCATTCCCGTACCAGGGGAAGCTTGTCACCCGTGCCCTGTCCCCCTCAGGAGACACGGATTACACCGATATCCGCAGATTACACAGATGGGGAGAGGTGGCTGCAACCCGTGAAATCTGTGTGCCGCCCCTCGAGGGATCCCCGCACGTGGAATCCCCTTCCTGGGCCTGCTTGTGCAATCGCTTGACATAGCGATGGGGATGAAGGAAAGCCCCCCGGAGGGCGCCGCCATACAGAGCCGGGAGGATGCGATCCTGGCCGTCCTGCTTGTCATCCTCCCCTCCCGTCGCCTATACTGCCCTCCTGGCCTCCCGCCCGAGGACCCGCGCATGAGTCCCGACTTCCCGGCCCGCGTCTACGACCAGCGCCTCGACGTCGCATTCGACTACCCGGTCTATTTCACCCGAGGCGTGTTCGATCCCGGCAACCCCCTGCTCGCTTCGGTGCTCGACCGCAAGGGCGGCCTCGCGCCGCACAAGGTCCAGGTCTACGTCGACACCGGCGTCGCCGAGGCCCCGCCGGGTCTCGTCGCGAAGATCGAGGCGTACTTCCGCCATCACGCCGCGAAGGCCGTTCTGCCCGCGCCCCCGCACCTCCTCAACGGCGGCGAGAACGCCAAGCTCGGCTGGGGCGACGTGCGCAAGATCATGACGACCATGGGCGACTCCCACATGGACCGCCAGAGCTGCATCATGGCCGTCGGCGGCGGCGGGCTGCTCGACATGGTCGGGTTCGCCTGCGCCCTCGTCCACCGCGGGCTGCGGCTCGTCCGCCTCCCCACCACCGTCCTCGGCCAGAACGACGCCGGCGTCGGCGTCAAGAACGGCATGAACGAGCGCGAGACGAAGAACTTCGTCGGCACCTTCGCGCCCCCCTTCGCCGTCGTCAACGACTACGACTTCCTCGACTCCCTACCGCCGCGCGAGTGGACGGGCGGCATCGCCGAGGCCTTCAAGGTGGCGATCATCAAGGACGCGGACTTCCTCGACTTCCTCTGCCGCCGGGCCGGCGACCTCGTCGCGCGCGACCGGGCCGCCATGGAGGAGCTGGTCTACCGCTGCGCCGTCCTCCACCTCCGGCACATCGCCGGGAGCGGCGACCCGTTCGAGTTCGGCTCCTCCCGTCCCCTCGACTTCGGCCACTGGACCGCCCACAAGCTGGAGGCGCTGTCGGGCTTCGCCCTCGGCCACGGCCAGGCCGTGGCGATCGGCGTGGCGCTGGACGTCTGCTACGCCGCGGAAAAGGGCCTCCTGACCCGGGCCGACGCGGAGCGGATCCTCCGCGGCATGACGGCGTCCGGCCTGCCGGTCTGGTCGCCGCTGCTGCTCAAGAAGGACGCGGCGGGCCAGTGGGAGATCCGGCACGTCCTGGAGCAGTTCCGCGAGCACCTCGGCGGCGTCCTCACCCTCGCCATGCCCGACGGCCCCGGCCGGAAGCGGGAGATCCACGAGCTGGACTGGCCCGCCCTGGAGCGGTGCTTCGGCGTCCTGGAGGCGTTCCAGCGGGAGCACGCGAGACCGGGCGGCCCGGCGTGAGGCGCCTGCCCGCACGGAAATCACTTCATGAGCACGAAGACGCTCTGCCTTGCAGCGCTTTCCCTCGCCGGCCTCGTCGGCGCCACGCCCGCCCTCGCGGCGGACGCCCGCAACCCCGTCCTCTGGGCGGACGTCCCGGACTGCGCGGTCATCCGCGTGGGGGACGTCTACTACATGAGCAGCACCACGATGCACATGAGCCCGGGGCTCCCGATCATGAAGTCCCGGGACCTCGTGAGCTGGGAGCTCGCCGGCTACGCCTACGACACCCTCGGGGAGAGCGACGCGCTGACCCTGCAGAACGGGAAGAACGCCTACGGCCAGGGCTCCTGGGCGAGCAGCCTGCGCCACCACGACGGCTGCTTCTACGTGACGACCTTCTCCTCCACCACCGGGAAGACGCACGTCTACCGGACGAAGGAGATCGAGAAGGGCCCCTGGAAGGAGACCGCGTTCCGTCCCGCGCTGCACGACCACTCGCTGCTCTTCGACGACGACGGCCGCGTCTACATGGCCCACGGCGGCGGGAACATCCGCCTGGTCGAGCTGACGGCGGATGTCACGGGGATCAAGCCGGGCGGCGTGGACCAAGTGATCATCCCGGACGCCAGCCTCGTGGCCGGCCCCGACGTCGGCCTGCCGGCCGAGGGCTCGCAGATCCGCAAGATCAACGGGACGTACTACCTCTTCTCGATCACCTGGCCGCGGAACGGCATGCGCACCCAGCTCGTTGTCCGCGCGGACAAGGTGACCGGCCCCTATGAAGGCCGGGTCGCCCTGCGGGACGCCGGCGTGGCCCAAGGGGGCCTGATCGACACGCCCCGGGGCGACTGGTACGCCTTCCTCTTCCAGGACCACGGCGCGGTCGGCCGCACGCCGTTCCTGGTCCCCGTCCAGTGGAAGGACGGCTGGCCCGTCCTCGGGGTCGACGGCAAGGCGCCGGAGACCCTGGGCATCCCGGCCGGCCCGGGCGGCATCACGGGCATCGTGGCGTCCGACGAGTTCGACCGGCGCGGGGCGGCGGCCGGCTCGCCCGCCCTCCCCCTGCCGTGGCAGTGGAACCACAACCCGGACGGCCGGTACTGGTCCCTGACGCAGCGCCCCGGCTGGCTGCGGCTGACGACCGGGCGGGTCGACGCCGACTTCATCCATGCCCGGAACTCGCTCACCCAGCGCACGTTCGGCCCGGAATGCTCCGGGAGCGTCGCGGTCGACGTCGGCAACATGAAGGACGGCGACTGCGCCGGCCTGGCCGCGCTGCAGAAGAAGTACGGCTTCGTCGGGGTGAAAATGGCCGGGACGACCCGGTCGATCGTGATGGTGAGCGCCGAGTCGGACAACCCGGCGGAGGCGGAGAGCGTGCCGCTGGCGCGGAACACCGTCTGCCTGCGGATCGACTGCGACTTCCGGAACCGGGCGGACGTGGCCCGCTTCTTCTACAGCCTCGACGGCGCGGCGTGGTCGGCCATCGGGAAGCCGCTGAAGATGGCGTACACGCTCCCGCACTTCATGGGCTACCGATTCGCGCTGTTCAACTTCGCGACAAACACGGCGGGCGGCCACGCGGATTTCGACTACTTCCGCGTCGGCGACAAGACCGCCGCCGTCGGCAAATAGGCGCCCCCGTCTCCCGGTGTGGACTCCTTCCAGGCGAGGCCATCATGCGACGGCGTTCTCCTGCCGTTCTCGTCGGTCTCGTCGTGCTGGCCGGCCCGGCCGCGGTGCCGGACGAGCTGGTCGTCGACCTGTCCCGCCCCCTCGGCCCTGCGACGCAGCGCGCCTGTGGCTTCCTGCACGGGATCCAGGCCGCCCGCCCGGACGAGTCCCTGCTCTCGCCTCTCAAGATCCGCTACATTCGAGGGACGCCCGTCGCCAACACCTGGGGGCTGCCGCCCCTCTTGAGCCCCGACCTGTTCCCGCGGATACAAGCGACCGGGGCGCGCCTGGCTTTCGGCTTCTGGTACGACAAGACCCGCGTGGCGGGGCACGACACCTACTGGCCCGGCGACCAGGGGGACTGGGCCAGCTGGGAGGGCATCGTCGGGTCGACCCTGTCCGAGGTGCTGGGCCGGGGCATAGACTGCGACTGGGTCATCTGGAACGAGCCCGACCACAAGAGGTTCTGGGCCCGTGACGTGGACCGATATCGGGAGACGTGGCGGCGCGCTTATCGGAAGATCAAGTCCGTCCGCCCCGCCGCGATCGTGACGGGGCCCACCCTTGCGCGGTACTCCTTCGAGTACCTGACCTCGTTCCTGGCCTACTGCAAGGAGAACGCGTGCGTCCCGGACCGGGTGACCTGGCACGAGCTGACGACCGTGGAGAAGGAAGTCGCGGGCCATGTCGAGGCGGTCCGTCTCTGGTGCAGGACGCGCAATGTCCCCATCCGGGACATTGTCATCGACGAGTACGGCGGCCCGGGCGGCGATCACCTCCCCGGGCCGGCCGTGGGATTCTTCTCGGCCCTCGAAGCCGCCCGGGTGACGTACGCGTCCAGGGCCATCTGGGGCAAGACCGGCACGCTCTGCGGCCTGACAAGCGAGGATGGAACGAGGCCGCTGTCCATCTGGTGGGCTTACAAGGCATACAGCGATGCGGAAGGCACCTTGTACGAGGTGGCTCAGACCGCATCGATCAAGGCCCTCGCGGTTGTCCGTCGCAACGCGGAGTCGGCCGTGCTGTTGATCGGGAACCAGTCGGGCGAGGAGCGCCCCGTGGCGATCGGCCTCCGGAACCCGGCCGGAGCCGGACTGGAAGCCCGCGCCTTCCGGGTGAGGCGCCATCTCATCCCCAATTCCGGGGCGGATGTGCTCGACAGGCCGATCCCGCTCCAGCCACTCGAGGTCGATGCCGTGGAGCAGACGATCCGCATCGACCTGGGACGGCTCTCCGGCTATGCTGCCATGGAGGTCGTCCTCGACGCCAGGCAACCGTGAGGATCTTGATCGCAACGGAGGCCCCATGCTTCCAGCCGGCATCGCGCGCGCGGCGCTCCTGGCGCTTCTCGGCGCCTCGTCGCCCCCCGCCACCGCCATGACGCCCGCCGAATGGCTCCAGGCCCAGCCGAAGCCCCGCTTCCGCGA
>CAYUME010000353.1:0-5668 GCA_964445475.1 uncultured Planctomycetia bacterium | reverse complement strand
GCCACGAACTGCCTGATGTCGGAGAAGATCGAGACCCTCCGCGACCTGGTCCAGCGCCAGGAGGCGGAGCTCCTCAAGATCCGCAACTTCGGGAAGACCTCCCTCAAGGAGGTGAAGAAGAAGCTCACCGATATCGGGCTGGCTATCGGGATGAACGTCGAGGAGATCTTCGGCGGCCGGGAGGCCGTCGCCGCCTCGTAGCCCGCCGACCCCGCTCCGGACGAAAGGACTCTGGCCATGCGCCACCGCACGAAGGGACGCAAGTTCAGCCGCACGAGCAGCCACCGCATCGCGATGGGTCGGAACCTGACCGCGGCCCTCCTGCGCCACGAACGCATCGTGACGACGGTCGAAAAGGCGAAGGACTTCCGCGGCCTCGCCGAGCGAATCATCACGCTCGGCAAGCGCGGCGGGCTTCACGCCTTCCGCCAGGCCCTCGCCCTGATCCCCGACAAGCCCGTCATCCACAAGGTGTTCAAGGAGATCGCCCCGCGCTTCAAGGACCGGCCGGGCGGCTACACCCGCATCCTCAAGCTGGGCGGCAGCCGGCTCCTGGAAAAGGCCGACGGACGGTGGGCCTTCAACCGGCTCGGCGACAACGGCCGGCGCGCGATCTGGGAGCTCGTCGTCCGCGCCGAGCCCGCGGCGGAATCGCCCGGCGCGAAGAAGGAGAAGAAGGGCAAGGAGGCGGCCGCAAAGGCCTGAGCCGGAGGGACGCGACGGAATCGCCCGAGGGCGGGGATCCGATCCCCGCCCTTTTCATTTCACCCGCACGACGCCCCTCGTGCGGGGCGCCTCCCCCCCTTATCGCCGACGACGCCGGAGCAGCCGTCGCTGCTGCGATCCGCTCCCGCCCACCACCCGCATCCGACGGCCCCCCGTCCCGTACACGATCATCGGCGCCGGCGTGATGTAGGGGAAATCCGGGATCTGGACCCGCGGGATCGGCTCGCCGAGCAGGGCCTCGATCACCTTGACCGCCCGCACCTCCTCCTGCGAGACCAGCGTCCACGCATCGCCCGTCGCCTCGGCGCGCGCGGTGCGGCCGATGCGGTGCACGTAGTCTTCCGAGTGCTCGGGAACGTCGAAATTCACCACGTGCGAGATGTGCGTGATGTCGAGCCCCCGTGCGGCCACGTTGGTGGCCACGAGGATCTGGATCCGCTCGGCCCGGAAATCCCCCATCACCGACTCGCGCTCCGCCTGGGTCCGGTCGGCGTGGATGACCCCGGCCGAAAAGCCCCGCTCCTGAAGAAACCGGTACAGGGTGTCCGCCCCCTCCTTCGTCTCGGAAAACATCAGGACGGAACGGAGCGGCGACGTCTCCCGCAGGAGACGCAGCAGCAGGTCCCGCTTCTGGCTGCGGTGCACCGGGTAAAGCACATGCCGGACGCCCTCGGCCGGCCTCGCCGGGGGGGCCACGGCCACGCACACGGGGTCGCGCAGGATCCGGGAGGCCAGGGACTGCAGCTGGGGAAAGACCGTGGCCGAAAAGAGCAGACTCTGGCGGCGGCCCGGCAGGCGATCGACGATGCGGTTGATGTCCGGTGCAAAACCCATATCCAGCATCCGGTCCGCCTCGTCGAGGACCAGCACGTCGACCCGGTCCAACGAGACCGCGCGCTGGTGACTCAGGTCCAGCAGCCGGCCCGGCGTGGCCACCAGCACGTCGACCCCCTGGCGCAGGGCGTCCTTCTGACGGCCATACCGCACGCCGCCATAGAGGACGGTATATCGCAGGGGGGTATGACGACCGAGCTCTCGCACGTGCTGCTCGACCTGAAGGGCCAGCTCACGCGCCGGCTCCAGGATGAGTGCGCGCACGCCGGCCGGTCCGCCCAGCAGCCGATGCAGGATCGGGAGGGCAAAGGCGGCCGTCTTGCCCGTGCCGGTCTGCGACCCGCCGATGACATCGCGGCCGGCCAGCACGTGAGGAATGGTCTGCTCCTGGATCGGCGTGGGGGTCTCGAACCCCATCTCCGCCACCGCCCGGAGAAGGGCGGGGTCCAACCCGAGGTGATCGAATGGCATGACGCGCTTTCAACTCCCGAAACGAGAAGCACCGATACTGGGTGGAGACAGCATACACGATGTCGGGGGGATTTGACAGGGTGAAATCCATCACCCGGCAGGCCCTTCCGCCAGCCGGGATCCGCCCCTAGGGCTTCCGGATCTCGATCTCCTTGAAACGGACCTCAAACTGCGCCCCGGAATGCACCTGCAGGGCGAAGATCCCCTTTTCGCGGGTCTCCGTGTCCACGAACGTCGCCGTCGTCTCCCCGTTGATCTTCAGCTCGATGCGCGGGCCGACCGCGGAAATCTCGTAGGTGTTCCACTCCCCCCGCTTCAGGATCCGCCGGATCAGGTCGTCCGGAGGGCCGGCGAGAACCCTGTTCCGCATATGCTCGTCGTAGAGCTTGCCGTACCACCCGTCGCCGAGGTCGGCCTGGTACCCCTTGACAACGCCGTTGTTCCACTCGCTCCGGAACTGGACGCCGCTGTTCCCCTTCCCGTCCACGAGCTGGAATTTCAGGCGAAGGACGAAATTCGAGAAGTCCCGCTCCGTGCCGAGAAACCGGTTCTCCTTCAGCTGAGCCTCGGGTGACCGGCCGACGATCATGCCGTCGCGCACGGAGAAGACCGTCGCATCCCCCCGCCACCCGGCCAGCGTCTTCCCGTCAAAGAGCGGCTCCCACCGCTCCGTCCCGGCCGCCGGATCGGCCGTCGAAGTCTCGGCCCCTCCCGTGCAGGCGAGGACCGCCAGGCACAGGAGAACCGGGCCGGCCGCACGCACGTGCATCCACCGCATGGCACCCCTCCGCTGCAGGGACACGGAAGACGAACCCGGCTCAGCCGAAGATCCGGCGCAGGACCCGGAGCGACGCCCGTCCGGCCGCGTCCGGGCGATCGGCGCAGGTGCACAATTCCAGCGTGAGATACCGCGCGTAGCGGATCCTGTCGAGCGCCTTCCGGATCCGCCCGAAGTCGATGTCCCCCTCCCCGATCACACGATGGACGTGGACGCCGCCCCGGATGTCCTCGATGTGACAGTTCCAGATCCGGTCCCCGAAGAGATCGAGGGTCCGGGCCGGGTCTTCCCCGCAGACCACCGCGTGGCCGAGATCGAGATTGGCCCCGAACCAGGGGCTCCGGAGGTCGGCCAGGAGCCGCCGGGTCGCCTGGGCGTCGCCCACCAGGAATCCGGGCTCGTATTCGATCCCGATACGGACGCGCTTGGCCTCGGCGAGGGCCGCCACGGGCTCAAGCGAGGCCAGCAGGAGACGCCAGGCGGCTCGGTCGGGCAGGCCGGGGATGCGGGGTCCCGAACAGACGCTCATCACGCCGCCCCCCAGCAGGGCGGTCTGGACAACCGCGTCCAGGACCTGGGCCAGCCGCCGGGCGCGCCGCCGGGGATCGGGGTCGATGAACGTGGGGCCGAAATCCGGGGAGGACGGGGGGAGCCGGTCGAGGTACTTGGCCGTGTTCACGTTCACGTTGCTGATCCCCAGGCCGGTCTCGCCCAGGACCCGGGTCAGCTCGGCATGCTCACGCAACCCCGCATCGGGAAGGAGGTGGGGGGCATCGGCCAGGATCTCCAACCCGTCGAAGCCGAGCCGCGCAATGCGGCGGACGGCCGCGGGAAGCGGATAGCGGGGATAGGCATTGGTGCTGTAGGCGAGCTTGTAAGCCATGCGGTGCGCCCTCTGAGGTCTCCCGTCGACACGGCCCGAGACCCGGTCCCGCCCGGCCTAGACGCGGACGGAGGGGACCACGGGCGTCGAGGGGGTGGACATGCCCGGGGGCAGGATGCGCACGGTGACCATGGTGATGTCGTCGTGCTGCGGCGCCTCGCCCTTGTGATTCTCGAGCACGGTGGCGATGAGGTTGGAGAACTCGTTGGACCCCTTCTCGGCATACTGCTTGACGAGCAGGTAGAGCCGGTGCGACCCCAACTGCTCCTGCTTGTTGTTCATCGACTCCACGACGCCGTCGGTGTAGAGGACGAACCGGTCCCCCTGGTGCAGCTGGATCTTCTGCTCCTTGATCGTCTTGTCGAAAAGCGGGCCGCGGTCGATGCCGAGGGCCAGCCCGTTGGGGTTGACGAGGTGGCAGGTGTTCGTCGCTTTCCGCCAGAGGACCATCGGGTTGTGGCCGGCGCTCGTGACCAGCAGCGTCCGCTTGACCGTGTTCATGACCACATACATGACGGTGACGAACATCCCCCGCTTGATGTCCGGCGTCAGGTAGCGGTTCACCTTCATGAGGGTGTCCGCCGCGGACGGGTTGCGCATGCCTTCCATCCGGAGGAGGCTTCGGGCCATCGTCATGACGATGGCGCCGGGGATCCCCTTCCCCGAGACGTCGGCCACCACGATCCCCAGGTTCTCGCTGTCGATCTGGAGGAAATCGTAGTAGTCGCCGCCGACGTCGAGGCTGGGGCGGTAGTAGGCTCCGAGATCGAAGCCTTCGAACTTGGGGAGCTGCTTGGGAAGGAGATTCTCCTGGATCTCCCGGGCGATCGCCATCTCGTGGTCGGCCATCTTCTGCTCGACCTCGTCGAGGGCGTCCGCCTGCTGCTTGTGCGCGAGGAGCCCCATGCGATGTCGCAGGGGTCGGAAGCGGGACTGCTGGGGGATGAATCGGCCCGTCGACAGGGTCCGGCTGTCGAACGGCCTCCGGTGCTCGAACGCCATGGCATCCTTATATCGGCGCCGGGAACACAAGTCAAGCGATATGCCGAAGGGAAGGAACGCCCGGAATCCGTCGCCGGGACGTCACGCGTGACCGCACGATACGGAGGCCTCCCCCCCTCGCCGCGGAAACAGGCCGTGACGGGCTCAGCGGACGCCTGTCGTTGCGACCCGACTCACGCCCCGCCCGCAGGGCCCGGCTCCTCCGCGGCGGCGGGAAGCCCGTCGCAGCAGGTGAGGACCGGGGTCTTGGCGGCCCGGACCTCGTCCAACCGCCGGACCGGCGTCGTGTAGGGGGCATGCAGCAGGAGGTCGGGCGACTCGCGGGCCTCGCGGGCGATCGCGAGCATCGCATCCGCGAACGCGTCCAGGGTCTCCCGGCACTCCGTCTCCGTCGGCTCGATCATCAGGGCCTCCGGGACGATAAGCGGGAAATAGATGGTCGGCGCGTAGAAGCCGTAGTCCAGGAGGCGCTTGGCGATGTCGAGCGCCCGGACCCCGTGTTTCTTCTGCTTCGCGGCGGAGAGGACGAACTCGTGCATGCACGGACGATCGTGCGGGAGCACGAAGGCCTTCTTGAGCCGGGCTTGCAGGTAGTTCGCGTTGAGGACGGCGTGCAGGCTCACTTGGCGCAGGCCGTCGTCCCCCAGGCCGGCCAGGTAGGTGTACGCGCGGACGAGCACCGCCACATTTCCCCAGAAGACCTTGAGCTTGCCCACGGAGCGGGGCCTGTCCCACGCCCAGTCCAGGCGGCCGTCGCGCTCGACGATCCGGGGGACGGGAAGGAAGGGCTCGAGAAAGGACTTGACCGCGATCGGCCCGGCGCCGGGACCGCCCCCGCCATGCGGGGTCGAGAAGGTCTTGTGAACGTTCATGTGCATCACGTCCACGCCGAAGTCCCCCGGGCGAGTCCGGCCGAGGATGGCATTGAGATTCGCGCCGTCCATGTAGACCAGAGCGCCGGCCTCGTGCACCCG
>CAYUME010000352.1:0-5691 GCA_964445475.1 uncultured Planctomycetia bacterium | reverse complement strand
GTTGCAGAAGTGCTTCCACACGAAGGTGGTCTCCACCAGCTCCAAGGCCAAGTTCCCGGGCGCCACGCACATCGAGTTCCACGAGGACGCGGCCATGGAAACGGCCAAGAAGATCATCCGTCTGGCCATCGAGAACTATGCGAAGCGCGACCCGAAGCGGGTCCGGATCCCGTCCCAGACCGGACCGATGATCGCCGGATTCACGACGGAGAACGTCTTCGAGATGCTGGGTGGACGCTATCGCCCGAGCTACCGTCCCCTCAACGACGGGATCATGACGGGCCGCATCCGGGGCGTGGCGGGCGTCGTCGGCTGCAACAACCCGAAGTTCACGCACGACGAGGCGCACCTCGCGATGGTGCGCGAGCTCATCAAGAACGACGTGCTCGTCGTTCAGACGGGCTGCAGCGCCATCGCCTGCGGCAAGGTCGGCCTCCTCTCCCCCGAGGCGGCGTCGCAGCAGGCCGGCAGGGGGCTCCAGGAGATCTGCGAGGCCGTCGGCATCCCGCCGGTCCTGCACGTCGGGGCTTGCGTGGATAATTCGCGCATCCTGACCGCCTGCTGCGAGATGGTGAAGGAGGGCGGGCTCGGCGACTCCATCGACAAGCTGCCGGTGGCCGGCGCGGCGCCGGAGTGGATGAGCGAGAAGGCGATCGCGATCGGGATGTACGTTGTGGCCAGCGGCATCTTCACGGTCGTCAACCCGCCCCTGGCCGTCAAGGGTTCCCCCGCCGTCGAGAGCCTCCTGACGAAGTCGTTCGAGAAGCTCTTTGGCGCGACGTGGGCGTTCGAGGAGGATCCCGTCAAGGCCGCGCACCTGATGATCGACCACATCGACCGGAAGCGCGCAGACTTGGGGCTCCCGGGGCCGATGTACACGGTCCCCTACGCCCCGAAGAACCTGAAAGAGGCCGCCGCGGTCACGGGATAGCCTGTCCGGACGAATATTTCCAGGCCGGCGACACGCCGCGAGGGAGGAACGAGAATGTCCAAGCAAGTCTTCACGAAGGTCATCCGCGGAGCGCACGCGTGGGTGAAGCAGGCCGAGGAGGCCCTCCAGGCCGCCCTCGCCAAGCACGGCCCCGACAAGCCCGTCGGCTGGGGGCCGCTCACGGCCTACTACCTCCCGATGTCCTACTCCCTGATGGGGCTCGAGGTGAAGACCGTCGGGGAGCTCCAGGCGCAGGTCGCGCACGCCCGAGAGCTGCTGGGCGTCGTTCCGTCCGACGCGCTCTGGCTCCCCTACCTCGGTGACGGCCTCGACGCCGGCGTGGCGACGATGCTCGCCCAGGAGGCGCTCGTCGCCCTCCGCACGGCTGAGGGGCACCAGATGCCGGCGGGCTGGCAGGGATTCATCTCCGACACGATCATGCGCGAGCTCGGCATCCAGCTGGTCGACGGACGCATGCCCGGCTTCGCCGCGATTCTCGGCCCCGCCCCCAGCACCGAGATCGCCGTCCACATCGTCCGCGAGCTCCAGAAGCGCAGCATCCTCGTCTTCCTCTGCGCCAACCGCGACGGGAAGACCATGCGCGAGCAGATGGTCGAGGGCGGCGTCTTCAAGGACGACGCCTCGCTCGAGGAGTGCTGGGACCTCTACGTCGTCCCCGTCGGGCCCGACACCCTCGACGGCATCTACGTCCTGAACTGGTCGATCCGGAGCGCGCTCACCTTCGGCGGTCAGAAGCGGGGCGAGGCCCGGAAGTGCCTCGACTACACGAAGCGGCGGATCAACGCCTTCGGGATCACCTTCGGCGAGATCCCCGACGACTGGTATGCCCTGGGCGCCGGCGCCATCCTGATGGGCTACCCCATCGTCTCGGACTCCAAGACCACGCCCGAGGTCCGGCCCACCGGCGTCACCGTGCGCGAGGCGCTCGTCGTCCAGACCGACTACGACAAGATCGTCCCCACGTGCATCGACACCCGCGCGGTGAAGGTCAAGGTCGAGAAGATCGACATTCCCGTCGCCTACGCCGCCGCCTTCGAGGGCGAGCGCGTCCGCAAAGAGGAGATGCACGTCCAGTTCGGCAGCAAGTATTCGGACTCCCTCGAGTTCGTCCGGTCGGTCGACCCCGCCGAGATCCAGGACGGGGACGTCCAGCTCATCGGCCCCGACATCGACTCGGTCCAGGTCGGCGGCGCGATGCCGCTGGCGACCGAGGTGCTCGTGGCCGGCCGGAAGATGCAGCGCGACTTCGAGGGGATCCTCGAGCGGCAGATGCACCGCTACCTCAACCACGCGATGGGCTTCATGCACACCGGCCAGCGCGACCAGCTCTGGAACCGCGTCAGCAAGAAGGCCTTCGCCGCCGGATTCCGGCTCAAGCATCTCGGCGTCATCCTGCATGCCAAGTTCCACGACGAGTACGCCGGGATCGTCGACAAGGTCGCCGTCCGGCTCTACACGAAGCCCGAGGACGTGAAGACGAAAATCGAGGAGGCACGCAAGGCCTACAAATACCGCGACGAGCGCGTCGCGGGCATGACCGACGAGTCTGTCGACACCTTCTACAGCTGCACCATCTGCCAGAGCTACGCCCCCGACCACGTCTGCGTCATCACCCCGCAGCGGCTCGGCCTCTGCGGCGCCTACAACTGGCTGGACGGCCGTGCCAGCTACGAGATCAACAGCGCGGGGCCCAACCAACCGATCGCCAAGGGGCGCACGATCGACCCCCTGAAAGGCGAATGGGAGGGCGTCAACAAGTTCGTCTACGATCGGTCCGGACGGAAGGTCGAGCGCTTCTGTGCCTACTCCCTCCTCGAGGCGCCGATGACCAGCTGCGGCTGCTTCGAGTGCATCGTCGCCATCCTCCCGATGGCCAACGGCGTCATCGTCGTCAACCGCGAGTTCCTCGGCGTCACCCCGACCGGCATGAGCTTCGGCGATCTTGCCTCCGCCACCGGGGGCGGGGCGCAGACGCCGGGCTTCCTCGGCGTGGGACGGCTCTACCTGACCAGCCCCAAATTCCTCTCCGCCGACGGCGGCATCCAGCGCATCGTCTGGATGCCGAAGGCGCTGAAGGAAGACATCCGCGCACGGTTCGAGAAGGAGGCCGAGCGCCTCGGCGTGAAGGACCTCTGGACGAAGATCCCGACCGAGGACGAGGCGAAGACCGAGGAGGACGTGGTGAACCACCTGCAGAAGGTCGGACACCCCGCACCGGGTCTGCCGCCGCTGATGTAGCGGTAACGCGCCCCCGGCGTGCGTCGGGGTGAGACGATCGCGAGACTTCGAGGGACGTGGGATTCCGGCGGCTGGTGCCGCCACGGCACATTGTGGGGAGAGACGACCATGGCGCTCTCGGGCCTGGAGATCTACAAGCACCTGCCGAAGTCGAACTGCAAGGAGTGCGGCTGTCCGACCTGCCTCGCTTTCGCGATGAAGCTCGCGGCGAAACAGACCACCCTGGACAAGTGTCCCAAGGTGACCCCCCAGGGGAAGGCGGCCCTGGAGTCGGCCAGCCGACCCCCCATCCAGCTTGTCGTGATCGGCACCGGAGATCGCGAGGTGAAGATCGGGAACGAGACGCAGCTCTACCGGCACGAGGAGAAGTTCCACCGGCCGGCGGCTGTCGCGGTCCGCATCCTGGACACGCTCGACGAGGCGGCCCTGGGCGCCCGCGCCGAGGCCGTCGGGAAGCTTGTCTTCGAACGGGTGGGGACGCAGATCCGTGCCAATCTCGTGGCCGTGGAGAACGCCTCCGGCGATGTCGGGAAGTTCGAGAAGGCGGTTCAGCTTGCCGCCGGGAAGTCGGGCCTGCCTCTGGTCCTCATCGCGAATCAGGCCGCCCACCTGGCCAAGGCCGCCTCGGCCGTTCCCGGCACGCGACCCCTCCTGTACATCGGGAACCCGGCCGAGGCGGAAGCCGCCGCGAAGGTGGCGAAGGAGGCGGGGTGCCCGCTGGCCGTCCGCGCCGACGGGCTCGAGGCCCTGGCCGCGCTGACGCCGAAGGTTGCCGCCGCCGGCGTCGAGGAGATCGTGCTGGATCCCGGCGCACGCGGGCTCCGGCCGACCCTGGAGGCGCTGACCCAGGTCCGCCGCCTGTCCTTGAAGGCCTTCCGCCCGCTCGGCTATCCCCTGATCGCCTTCGCCACCGATCCCGATCCCGCTTTGCAGGTGGTCGAGGCCAGCACCTATATCACCAAGTATGCCGGCGTGGTCGTCACCGACGCCGTCGAGAAGAGCCAGATGCTGCCGATCCTGACGACCCGTCAGAGCATCTACACGGATCCGCAGAAGCCGGTGGCCGTCGAGCCGAAGCTCTACGCCGTGGGCGAGCCGAAGGAGGATGCGCCGGTCTACGTCACGACGAACTTCTCCCTCAGCTACTACTCGGTCGAGGGGGAGGTCGAGTCCAGTCGCGTCCCTTCCTACATCCTCTCCGTCGACACCGAGGGGACGTCGGTCCTGACGGCGTGGGCCTCGGACAAGTTCAACGCCTCCACGATCACCGCCGCGCTCAAGAAATCGGGAGTCGAGACGAAGGTCAAGCACAAGAAGCTCGTGATCCCGGGCCTCGTGGCGGTTCTTTCCGGCGGCATCGAGGACGAGTCCGGCTGGGGAGTGGTGATCGGGCCGAAGGAGGCCTCGGGCATCCCGACCTTCGCCAAGAACCAGTGGAAGCCGTAGCGTCGAGCCGGCGCAGTCGTCGGGACGGGTCCGGTCCTGCGGCGTTTGTCGACGCACGGAGTTATGGCCCCTCCTTTGAACGGGTTCCACGGTGGCCGCCGGGTCGGGATATCGCATTCGTTTCCTTCCGGAAGGCGTCGAGGTGCGGGCGCCCGAAGGGGTTTCCCTGCTCGATACCGCCCGAGCGGCAGGACTCTATGTGGGGTCGCTCTGCGCCGGCGAGGGCGCGTGCGGCAAGTGCCGGCTGATCGTGCGCGAAGGGCGGGTCGACGGCGGCACCGACAAGCACCTGACGGACGAGGCGATCAAAAGCGGCTATGTCCTGGCCTGCGGGGCTGTGCCGCGAAGCGATCTGGTCGTCGAGGTCCCGCCGGAGTCCCGCCTGGTCGGCTACGGGGGGCTCGGACTGGAGGGAGATCCCGCGCCGTCCGCCGAGATTGCCGAGACGGACCCCCCGCCGCCTTTCCCGGCGCCCCTGGCCGAGCGGCTGGACCTCGTGCTTCCCGCCCCCAGCCTGGACGATGCGGCCGGCGACCGGGAACGCCTGATGACGGAAGTGGGAAAGCGTCGGGGACGCCCCCTGCGGCGCCGTCTGGATCTTGACGCCATGCGCAGATTGCCCCGCGTTATCCGTCGCCTGGAGACAGGCCGGAACACCTGGCGCTGGACGTGGAACGGTCGCGTCGCAGCGGTGGTCGGCGCACGACACGATGCCGACGAGATCCTGTCGGTCGAGCAGGGGGGCCCCGCGGTTCGGGGGATGGGGATAGCCGTCGACATCGGGACGACGACCGTCGTGGCGCACCTGGTCGACCTGGCCAGCGGACGGACAATCGGCGCGGCGTCCCGTTACAATTCCCAGATACGGTTTGGCGCCGACGTGATCTCCCGCATCAACCACGCCAGGCGGCCGGGCGGAGCGGAGGATCTCCGGGACGATGGGCTTGAACAGGAAGTCCACCGCGCCCAGCGCGTAGCCGCGGGCCTCGTTCACCTCGGCGTGATCCAGGGCGGTGAGGAAGATGATCGGGACGTCGCGGGTCCGGTCCCGGGAG
>CAYUME010000351.1:0-5695 GCA_964445475.1 uncultured Planctomycetia bacterium | reverse complement strand
ACGGAAGATCGCACGTGCCGGTGCAGAGAGTAGAGGCGAGGGCGAGAGGCGAGCCAAGAGAAGAGAGATCAGAGGCCAGAGGCGAGAAGATCCCGATGGGGGCTTTACTCGCTTCCGGGGCCGTCTCACCGGCCACGTCTTCGCGTGATGCGCAGAGCGGGAGACCCGGGAAGCCCCCCCGACGCTCACACCTCGTTCCGCCGGAGCCAGTCGACAAACCGCGCGATCCCCTCCTCGAGCCCCACCTTCGGGTTGAACCCCAGCAGCTCGCGGGCCTTCGTCACGTCGGCGCAGGTCTGCCGGACATCGCCCGGGGGGACGGGTCGCGGCTCGATCCGGGCGGGCCTCCCGACGGCCTTCGCGACCATGTCGATCAGCGTGCGGAGCTCCGTCGTCCGCGACCCCCCGATGTTGACGAGGTGGAATCCCGCGGCGGGGCGCGTCAGCGCGGCGGCGACGCCGTCGACGATGTCGTCGACGTAGGTGAAGTCGCGGCGCATCGACCCGTCGCCGAACATGGGGACGGGCTCGCCGCGGCGGATGCGGCGCGCGAAGAGGTGGATGGCCATGTCGGGGCGCTGGCGGGGGCCGTACGCGGTGAAGAAGCGCAGGGCGACGACCGACATCCCCGTCAGCTCGGCGAAGACGCGGACATAGTGCTCGCCGAGGAGCTTCGAGACGCCGTACGGGGAGATCGGCCTCGGGTCCGGCGCGTCCTCCCGGAAGGGGACGGCGTCGGCGTTGCCGTAGACGGAGGAGGAGGAGGCGAAGACCAGGCGGGGAACGGCCGCGGCGCGCATCGCCTCGAGCAGCCGGAGGGTCCCGGTGACGTTCACGTCGTGGTAGAGCATCGGGTCCTCCCAGCTCGGGCGGACGCCGGCGCGGGCGGCGAGGTGGACGACGACGTCCGGACGGGGGGCGGCCAGGGCGCGGGCGAGAAAGGCCGGGTCGCGCAGGTCGCCCTCGTGGACGGCCACGTCGCCCGCGGCCCGGGAGGCCTCCACGTTGGCGCGCTTCAGCGCCGGGTCGTAGTAATCGTTGAAGTCGTCGAGAAGGGAGACCGCATGCCCCGCAGCCAGGCAGCGCTCGACGAGGTGGGAGCCGATGAAGCCCGCACCGCCGGTCACCAGGATGTTCATGTCGCGCATCCGAAGAAAGGCGCAGGAAGAGGCCCGGGCGCCCGTGCCCTCACGACGACCGTCCGGGCCGCGCGTCGATGACCCGCAGGATCGCGTCCGCCGCCCGCCCGCTCGCCCCCGCCCCGCCCAACGTCGCCCGGACCCCGGCCAGCTCCTTCCGCATGGCCGGCAGGAGGCCGTTCCGGAGGATCTCGACGGCCTTCCCCCCGATCCGCTCCGGCGTCGCCTTGTACTGCAGGAACTCCGGCGCGATCTCCCGGCCGGCCAGGATGTTGACCATGGCGAAGTGGCGGACCTTGACGAGCGGGATGACGATGGCGTAGGTGACGGGATTGACGCGGTAGTAGACGATCATGGGCGTCCCGAGGATCGCCCCCTCGACGGTGACGGTCCCGGAGGCGGTGATCGCGAGGTCCGAGGCCTTCATCACCTCGTGGGCGTGCCCGGTCACGACGGGACAGACGCCCTGGAACGCGCCGTACGTCCGGGGCGGCAGGCCGGGCATGCCGGCGACGACGAAGCGGGCCTGCGGGACGGCCGCCCGGACCACATCGATGACGCCGCGCAGGACAGGAACATGCCGGCCGATGATGGACCGGCGGCTCCCCGGCAGCAGGCCGACGAGCGTCTCCTCGGCGCCGATCCGCAGCCGCCGCCTCAGCCCCTCCGCGTCGACCGCCTCCGTCATGGCGTCGAGGAGGGGGTGCCCGACGAACTCCACGTCGACCCGGTGCTTCCGGTAGAGCTCCTCCTCGAACTGGAAGATGACGAGCATCTTCCGGACCATGCGGGCGAGATCCTTGATCCGGCCGGGGCGCCAGCCCCAGACCTGGGGGCTGACGTAGTAAACGACGGGAACGCCCTCCGCCTTCGCCTGGCGGCCGAGGCGCATGTTGAAGTCGGGAAAGTCGATCAGGACGACCGCGGCGGGTCGTTCGCGCCGCAGGAGACTGACGAGGGACCGGAAGAGCCGAGAGAAGGTGCCGAGCTTGGAGGCGACCTCGGCGATGCCGACGACGGAGTGGGTGACGAGGTCGGCCACGAGCTCCGCGCCGGCCGCGGCGAGGGCCGGTCCTCCGGCGGCGAAAACCCGGATGTCCGGCCGCCTCGCCTTCAGGGCCCGGACGAGGTTCCCCCCGTGGAGGTCTCCCGAGGCCTCGCCGGCCACCACCAGGATGGGGGGGGCGCGCGGTTGAGAGGACATGCCGAATCCCGGCTCCTGAATTCCGGATCGAGGGAAGGAGGCGTCTGGAACGCGCCCGGACATCCGGAATCCGGATCCCGGACTCAGCGGGCCATGGCCCGGACCACGCTCTCCGCGACCGCCATCGCCTGCCGGCCGTGCTCGCCGGTGACGACGGGCTCACGGCGCTCCCGGACGCAGGCGACGAAGGACTCCAGCTCGCGCCGCAGCGGCTCGACGCCGTCCCCTTTCGCCTCCTCGACGTCGATGAACCGGGCCATGATCGCCGCCGGATCCTTCATCGCCGCCACCGCCGGATCCCGCGCCGCCTCTTCCAGGCGCCGCGGCAGGTCGGCCGGCTTGCGATAGATCACGGCGTGCCCCGCCATCGTATCGAGCGAGGCGTAGGCGTCGGGGGCGAAGAGCCGGATCTTCCGCATCGCCTTGTCCGACACGCGGCTGGCCGTGACGTTGGCCACGCAGCCGCCCTCGAAAACGAGCCGGGCGTTGGCGATGTCGACCCGGCCGGTCATCACCGGCACCCCGACCGCCTCCACCCGCGCCACGGGGGCCTGCACGAGGTGGAGCAGGATGTCGATGTCGTGGATCATGAGGTCCATGACGACGTCCACGTCGGTGGCGCGGAACTTGAAGGGGCTCAGGCGGTGGCACTCGGCGAAGCGGGGGGGGCCGATCCGCCCCTGCACAGCGGCCACGGCCGGGTTGAACCGCTCGATGTGCCCGACCTGCAGGGGAACGCCCTTCGCGCGCGCGAGGTCGACCAGCCGCCCGGCCTCCTCCAGCGTCTTCGCCAGCGGCTTCTCGACCAGGCAGGGGAGGCCGAGGGCGAGGAGCTCGCGGGCGACGGCCTCGTGGGCGACGGTGGGGACCACGACGCTGGCGGCGTCGACGCGGCCGGCCAGCGCCCGGAGGTCGGTCACGACCTCGGCGCCGTGGGCGCGCGCGGCCTCCTCCGCCCGCTCCCGGACGGGGTCGACGACGGCGGCCAGCCGCACACCGGGGATCCCCGCGTAGACGCGGGCGTGCGCCTTCCCGAGGTGCCCGACACCGACGACGGCGACGCGCAGCGGATCCACGCGGGTCTCCCCGAAAAAGCGTGCGCCACGGCAACGACCCCGGCGGAGGACCCGCGCCGCCGGGCCTACCAGGTCCGGTGCGCCTCGAGGGCGCGCCCCTGTCGGCCCCGCATGGTCGACTCGACGCTCTGGAGCAGATACTGCACCTCGGCGGTGAGCTTCGACTTCTTCTGGAGCCGGCGGAGGACCTCGCTGCGAACCTCCCCCGACCGGAAGAGCGCCTTGTAGGCCTCCTTCAGCGCGTCGATCTGGGACGCGTCAAGGCCCCGCCGCTTCAGCCCGACCAGGTTGAGCCCCCGCACCTTGGTGGGCAGGCCGTCCACGATCAGGTACGGCGGCACGTCGTGCTTGATCCGCATGCCGCCGCCCACGAACGCCCAGCGCCCCACCGTCACGAAGTGGTGCATCACGGTCGCGCCGCCGATGCCGACCCCCTGCTCGATCCGGATGTGGCCGCCGAGCTGGACGGCATTGGCCATGACGACCTCGTCCTCGATGACGCAGTCGTGGGCGATATGGCAATAGGCCATCAGCAGCGTCCGGTTCCCGATCCGCGTCACGCCGCCGCCCTTCACCGTCCCGCGGTTGAGCGTCACGCACTCGCGGACGACGTTGTCGTCCCCGATCTCCAGCGCGACGGGCTCCCCCTTGTAGCTCAGGTCCTGGGGGGGGCCGCCCACGATGGCGAAGGGATGAAAGACGTTCCGGGCGCCGATCCGGACGGGGCCGTGGACGGAGACCTGGTTCAGCAGCCGGCAGCCCGGGCCGATCTCGACATCCGGCCCGACGACGCAGTACGGCCCGATCTCGACGTCCGGGGCGATCTTCGCGGCGGGATCGACGACGGCGGTGGAATGGATCATGCTCCGTGCGCGGGCCGCGCATCGCGGCCCGCCTCCGATGAGGCCTGCGGCTACTCCGGGTCGACCAGCATGAACTTCATCTGGGCCTCGGACGCCACCTGGCCGTCCACCGAGGCCTTCGTGCGCACGAACCCCGTCCGGCTCTTCAGCCGGAGGACCTCCGCCTCGATCCGCAGCTGGTCGCCGGGGACCACCGTCCGCCGGAGCTTGACGTCGTCGAGGGAGAGGAGGACGGCCAGCTTGTTGGCGTTCTCGGCCTTCCGCATCAGGAGCGCGCCCGCCAGCTGGGCCATCGCCTCGAGCTGGAGGACGCCGGGCATGATGGGCCGTCCGGGGAAGTGCCCGTTGAAGTACGGCTCGTTGATGGTGACGTTCTTGATCCCGACGGCCCGCTGCCACCCCTCCAGCTCGATCACCTTGTCGATGAGGAGGAAGGGGTAGCGGTGGGGGAGGATCTTGAAGAGCTCGCGGACGTCCAGCCACGTCTCCTGGCGCCGGGCGGGCGCCCCCGCCCCCGCCCCCAGCCCCGCCAGCTTCCGGGCCAGGCGGACGTTCAGGGCGTGGCCGGACCGGGTCCCGATCACGTGGGCTCGGATGCTCCGGCCGGCCAGCGAGAGGTCCCCCACGAGGTCGAGAATCTTGTGCCGCACGAACTCGTTGGGGAACCGGAGCTGGTTGTCGATCACGCCGGCCGCGCCGACGACCAGCGTGTTCTGGGACGTCGCCCCCTTCCCGAGCCCCTCCTTGCGGAAGGCCTCGACTTCCGCCTCGAGGCAGAAGGTCCGCGCGGGGGCGAGCTCCTTGGCGAAGGCCCCCTCGAGGACGGTGATCGAGAAGTGCTGCGACCCGATCGGGGTGTGCTCGTAGCTCAGCGTGTAGGAGATCGTCAGCCCCTCGCCCGAGGCCGGGAGCGCCACGAGGCTCGCGTCCCCCTCGGTGACCGACAGCGGCTCCGCCACGACGATCTCGGCCCGCCCCGCGTCCTGCTCGAGCAGTCCCGCCCGCCGGAAGGCCTCGGCAAAGGGGTAGGCGCTGCCGTCCATCGCCGGCACCTCGCGCCCGGTCATCTCGATCACGCAGTTGTCGACGCCCATCCCGGCCAGGGCCGCCAGCAGGTGCTCCGTGCACTCCACCTCGGCCCCGTCGACGGCGAGCACGGTGCGGCGGTGGGACGGGGTCGCGCTGTCCACGACGGCGGGGATGCGCGGGCCGCCGGGGAGGTCCGTGCGGACAAAGACCACCCCCGTCCCCGGCGGGGCGGCAGCGAACCGGAGCGTCGCGGGCTCGCCGTGGAAGAGTCCGGCGCCCGCGATCTCGACCGGGTGCGCAAGGGTGCGTTGGCGGCGCATGCGCGGATTCCGAGCTGCGGGCTCCCGGTCCCGCGCCGTCACGGGCTCCCGTCGCGGGCGGCAA
>CAYUME010000350.1:0-5703 GCA_964445475.1 uncultured Planctomycetia bacterium | reverse complement strand
CGCGCGTGCCGATCGTCGCCTTCCCCTCCTTCCAGGAGGGCGGGCGGACGGAGCCGCTCCTCTATCAGATGTTCGGCGGCGGCGCCGAGGCGCGCGTCCGCCTCGGGCCGCGCATGTGATCGCGATCCAAGCCGGGATTCGCTCTGCTTATCCCGGCACGGATCGCTTTGCAACAAACGGCGCGGCATACAGCCGCCGCGCCGTTTGTTGCACCCGCATGCGAACACGCGCCAGCACCACGAACGGCCCATGCTGACACGGCGTGCCCCCTCGCATCCGCGGACGCCTTCCCGTATAATGCCGTCCGCGTCCCCCCGGCAAGGATCCCGCCATGGCCATCGCGTTCGACGACAAGCCGATCCGGTCCTGGGCCGCCAAGCACCCCCAGAACGCCCCTACCTGGTGGTCGAAGATGGGCTCCTCCGCCGAAAAGCAGCTCTTCGGCCAGACGATCTTCCGCGGCCGCCACGGCCTCACGGAGCCCACGAAGGCGCCGACCGACGCCCAGAAGGCGCGCATCGCCGATTTCGTCCTCGGGAATGCCGAGCTGAGGAAGATCCTCTCCGCCGAGATCTGCGACGCGATCGCCCAGATCACGGACCTGATCCGGGAGGACCAGGTGCCGGCGGCTGCGGCGGAGGAGGCGCCATCCCTCCCGGCGACGCAGGCCCCCGCCGAAGCCGCCCCGGAGCCGCCCCCCAAGGACCGGAAGCCGTCGAAGCCCGCGGCACGCGCGGGGAAGAAGAAATCCAGGTAGCGCGGGGGGCCGGGCGACGCGGCGGCATCCTTACACCCTTTTGGACGGCCTCCCCATGCGCCCCTCCCTCCGCGTCACCCCGTTCGCCCGGGTCCTCCTTCTCGCCCCCGCCCTCCTTGTCGCTCCCGCCCTTCGCCTCGACGCCGAGGCCCCGTCGGCACCCCTCGTCCCGGGAGCCGACGCGCCCCCCTTCGAGCTCCCCGGCGTCGACGGGAAAACCCACGCCCTGAAAGACTTCGCCGACGCGAAGCTCCTCCTCGTCGTCTTCACCTGCAACCACTGCCCCACCGCCCAGGCCTACGAGGAGCGCCTCAAGGCGGTCACGGCCGATTACCGGGAGAAAGGGGTGACCGTCGTCGCCATCTCCCCCAACGACCCGGGTTCCGTCCGCCTCAACGAGCTCGGCTACACGGACCTGGGCGACACGCTCGAGGACATGAAAGTCCGGGCCCGCGACCGCGCCTTCAATTTTCCCTACCTCTACGACGGCGAGACCCAGGCGGTCTCCCGCGCCTACGGGCCGGTCGCCACCCCGCATGTCTTCCTGTTCGACGCGGAACGGAAGCTCCGGTACGCCGGGCGGATCGACGACAGCGAGCGGGAGCCGCTCGTGAAGTCGCGCGACCTCCGGAACGCGATCGACGCGCTGCTGGCGGGGCAGGACCCGCCCGTCGCGAAGACGCGACCCTTCGGCTGCTCGGTCAAGTGGGCGGGGAAGCAGGAGGGCGTGCGCCTGTACCTGGAGAAGGTCGCCGCGGAGCCGGTCTCGATCGAGCCGGCGGACGCGGAGGCGCTCCGGGCGCTCCGGAAAAACGAAGGCGGGAAGGTGCGCCTCGTCAATGTCTGGGCGACGTGGTGCGCGCCGTGCGTGGCCGAGTTCCCCGCCCTCGTCGAGATCCACCGGATGTACCGCCACCGGGCCTTCGAGGCGGTGACGGTCTCGGCCAACTTCCCCGACGAGCGGGAGAAGGCGCTGGCGTTCCTGACGAAACAGCAGGCCTCGTGCCGGAACTTGATCGCGGGGGATGCGGACAAGCAGAGGCTGCTCGCGGCCTTCGACCCCGACTGGGGCGGGTCGCTGCCGCTGACGCTGCTGCTGGCCCCGGACGGGAAGGTGCTCTACCGCAAGGAGGGGCCGTTCGACGCCCTGGAGCTCAAGCGCCTCATCGTCCAGGCGCTCAAGGACGCGGGCTCGAAGTAGCCCCGCCCACGAGTCTCCGTCACGCCCGGCCCCGGACCGCCGCCACCAGGCTCTCCACCTTCAATCCCGTGTGCCGCGCCAGCACGTCGAAGTGATCGTCCGCGTGCAGGAGAAGGGATCCCGTCCGGAAAACGGGCGCGGCGATCAGCAGGTCGAACGAAGCAACGGTCACGCCCTGCCTCCGGAGGCCGAAGCCCCAGGCCTCCGCCTGGTCCCAATCGTCGTCGACAAACGGGATCTGGATCAGGGCCAGCAGCCGCTGGCGCAGCCGGTCCCGCTCGACAGGCGTCCGCGCCCCCCCGACCAACTCCATGCGGATGGGGGGAACGAGCGCCGCACGCCCCTCCGCGAGCACGGCGTCCACCCGATCCCGGACGACCGGGAGCGGCGCGCGGCGGAGGGCGAAGATCCAGGCGGACGAGTCGATGACAACCGGCTCAGCGGCCACGGCGGGACCTCATCAGAGCGTCCGGGGTCAGATCCAGGTCGAAGGTCCCCAGCTCGCGACGCAGCTGCTCGGTCTCGGCATGCCCGATCAGGCTGCGCAGGGCCGCGTCCAGCGTCTCCCGCATCGTCCGGGCCCCGATCGCCTTCCGGGCCCGCTCCAGCAGGCGTTCGTCGAGCTCCACCGTGGTCTTGCCCATGCGCCTTCTCCACAGGTAAGGGTGTTCGACCCGTATAATACGGGAATAAATACCATATTTCAACCCGAAGAAGGAGCCCGTTCGACGCAAGGGGTGAAGGACTCTCCCGGGGGCAAGGATGCGGGGGCGAAGTAAGTCAGAATTTCATGTTGCATTCATAGCTCAGCAGAACGCGATTCTCTTCTTTCACGACCTTGTGGGGAAATCGGGCCCTGATCGTGTGGGTTCGCCAATCTCAAACGCGTACGCTCCATGACGAGTCCTGCCCACCGGAGGCAAATCAACTCACAACGACTTCGTTGATCAGTTAGACGTGCTTGGCGTTTCCATTTCGGCATCCCGTATGGAGATCGCAGGGACGCCGCGCCCGGCCGTTAGTCAGTCTTTCACCTCCCGCAGCGCCTTCGCCAGCTGCTCCTCCGACCCGGGCATCCAGGCCGGACCGAGGAGCCGGCGCAGAATCCGCATCGAGTCGTCTCGCGTCATCCCCGTGTTCTTCTCGTGCCGGTCCCAGAACGCCGCCCACCAGCCGAACGGCTGGACCTTCTCCCCCTCGTACTCCGTCGGCCGCCCCGTCATCCCCTCCGTCACGAGGCTCCCCACATAGTCCGCGTGCTCGTAGACCCGGTTGATCTGCCGGGCGATGTCGGCGAGGTCCCGCTCGGAGACGACGCCGTTGCTGGTGGCCTTGTAGAACTGCACGGTCACGCGCACGGGGTAGCGGGCGTCGCGCCGGATCTCCAGGTTGTCGATCTCCGTGAAGGGCCCCTCGACGCGGCCGTGGCCGATCACGGCGTCCTCCACGTCGCTCCGCGCCGCCGCCTTGGAGGGCATCGCGGACGGTGGCGACATCGCCCCATCCATCGCCGCGAGCGCTGTGAACCGCATGGGGTTCCGCTGCCGGAGGGGAACCTGGACGAGGAGGACCATGTTGAGGCCCTCCTGCTCGTTCGCCTCGGGCGTCGCCCCGCCGGCCGCCCCCCCCGCCGCGACGAAGTCGCTCAGGCGCTGCGCGGAGAGGACCGCCCGCCGCCCCTTCAGGTTGAAGAAGAGCCGCTGGCCCCAGGTGCGCCCGGCCGCGAAGCCGTCGCGCTGGTTGTCGATCACCGTCGCGCTCGCCCCCTCCCGCGTGACGAGGACCGCCAGGACCGCCGGGTCGCCGGCGCAGGACTGGTAGTTGAAGAGGACGGGGTTGAAGTCCGCGTTCCCCCGCTTCGGGATCGGGAGGAAGCAGGCCTGGGCGCTCACGAGGACGTGCGTGTCGCGGTCCGCGAGGAGCGACTGCCGGTCCCCCTTCCATGAGCCGGGCGCGGCGAGGTAGGAGCGGACGTTCCCGAGGTATTCCCGCAGCGTAACGCGGCGGAGCGGCGAGCCCTGCTCGTTCCCCACGAGGAGCTGGAACTTGTCGGGCGAGAGGTCCGCGCTCCGGTCGGAGAAGTTGGGGAAGCGGATGACGGGCATGCAGTAGAGCCGGCACTGCTCCGTGCGGGGGTCCATGAGCTGGACCTGGATCGTCATGTCGCTGATGTTCGGGCCGACGGCCGACCCCTTGTAGCGGCCGGTGTCCTCCCACGTGACGTTGAGGATGTCGAGCCCGTGGCGCCGGGCCATCTGCCGCGCCTCCGGGTTCGAGACCATCGCTGCGGTCTGCTCGACCACGCGCCGGTAGTCCGCGTGGGCCCGGTCGGACTCGTCCCGCACGACCGCCGGCTGGGCGTGTGCGGCCGCGAGGGGAAGGACGGCCAGGGCGGCAAAGAGAAGAGGGCGGGCGGCAAGGCGGAGGGACATGGGGCATTCCTTAAGAGGACTGCCCTTTGGACGCCGGAGGGGGGCGGCGGGTTCCAGAAATAAGGCGGGGAGGTCATCCCGGCCTTTCGCTCGTGCGTCGGCGGCATCCTGGCCACTCCGCGCGGCGCGGCCCGCCCCTCATGCCCCCAGCTTCCGGATCCGCATGTTCCGGAAACGGACCTCCATCTTCGCGCCGACGTGGAGCTGGAGGGCGAGGATGCCGTCCTTGTGCCTGTCGTCCTTCCCCTCCACCGTCGTCACCCCGTTGATCGTCAGCACGTGCCGGTCCCCCTCGGCGCGGATCACGTACCGGTTCCAGTCGTCCGGCTTCACCGCCTTCTTCCAGACCTCCTCCTTCGCCCCCGCCAGCAGCCCGAACCGCTCGTCCGTCACGTAGATCGAGCCCCAGTAGACCTGCCCGATGTCCGCCTGGTAGCCGACCGGGTCCGGCTTCTTCGGGTCGATCGCCGACCGGTACTGGACACCGCTGTTGGCGTTCGTCCCGGTGATCTTGACGTCGAACTCCATCTCGAAGTCGCCGAACGAGGCCTCCGAGACGAGATAGCTGTTCTTCTTCAGCCCCTCGCACCGGCCGACGAGCACCCCGTCCTCGATCGTCCAGTGCGCCGGGTCGCCCTTCCAGCCCGCGAGATCCTTACCGTTCGTCAGCGGGACCCACCCGTCGGCCGCCGGCTCCGCGGCCGTGAGGCACGACGCGAGGGCCGCGGCCAGGAGGGCGGGGACGGCGGCGGCGAGGACGAGGCGTCTGGACGTCATGGCCGGGCTCCGGAAAAGGGGATGGCTACCACGGGAGCCGGCGCAGGTAGCGCGCCGTCTCCCGCATCGCCCGCGTGAAATCGGCGTCGGTCATCACAAGGCTGCCGTGGTCCTGGATGAACTTGATGTCGGACGCGTAGGCCGCCCCCGCCGCCCGCGGATCGGCCTGGCGCGTGGCGCCCCGCGGCGTCCGGTCGAAGGGGACGACGACCTCGCAGGTCAGGCAGCCGTCGTAGCGGACCGCCTTCAGGGCGCGGACGAAGCCCGCCCAGTCCCAGTGCCCGCGGCCGGGCGGGTGGCGGTTGGTGTCGGCCACGTGCACGTCCACGAGGCGCCGCCCGGCCCGCCGGATCGCCCCGAGAGGGTCCCGCTCCTCGATGTTCAGGTGGAAGACGTCGAGCGCAATCCCGACGTCGTCCCCCACCGCCTCCGCCATCGCGAGCGCCTGGTCGTGCCGGTTGAGGAAGCTCGTCTCGAAGCGGTTGAGGGGCTCGACGGCGAGGCGGACGCCTCGGGCGCGGGCCCGGTCGGCGACG
>CAYUME010000349.1:0-5705 GCA_964445475.1 uncultured Planctomycetia bacterium | reverse complement strand
GGGCTCTCCTTTATCGCCCACAAGGCCGGCCCCTGCCGCCTCGCAGGCTCCGCGCAGCTCCGCCTCTGGGACGGGAACGTCTCCGTCCGGCTCTCCATCCTCCGCAAGACGAAGGCCGGCGCCTCCGAGATCGCCTCCCTCAAGCTCGAGCGCGACAAGGCGCTGCCGCTCGACGTCTCCGCGACGCTCGAGGCCGGCGACGAGGTCGTCCTCCTCCCCCGCCCGGACGGCGGGTTCGTCGGCGGCGACGTGACGCTGCGCGATCTCGAGGCCCGCTTCGGCGGCGCGGCGGGCGGCGGGCTGACGTGGCGGCTGCCGAAGTCCTGGGAGGGCTCGAAGGCCGGCTCGGCCGAGGGCAACCCGGCGACCGCCGGCGGGAAGGGCGTCTGGCGCCTCGACCAGCTCTGGCCCTCCGACCCGATTATGGCAGCGAACTACAAGCCGATGGTCTGGCTCGGCGGGAACTGGGGCGTGACGGAGCACGGACAGGGCGGACACCCGTCCGCCGTCGTCGCGGACGGCGCGATCCGGTTCGGAAGCCTGGGCCCCTGGACGGGGCTGGAGCACATGAAGACGGGCGCGCTGGCCTTTCTCGCGCCGAAGCCGGGAATCTACCGGGCGACGGGCACGGCGTGGACGAAGCCATGGGAAGGCGGGGCGAAATCCTTCACGCTGGCCGTCCTCAAGAAGGACACCCAGCGCGCGGCGACCGTCAAGGACGTGGTTCTCCCCCGCGACGGCGCGCGCGTCCCGTTCGAGGCCGAGGTCGAGCTGTCCGCCGGCCACGAGCTCCTCTTCCTGGTGTTGATGCCGGACCACAACAACGCGACGTCGACGACGATCGAGGGGCTGTCGGTCACGCTGCGGGAATGAAACACCAAGGCGGGGGGCTCCCCTTGTGATCGCCCGGACGTCGTGTTCGAATCTCCATTACACAACGCTTGTCTCACGCTCACGTGAATCGTGCCGGGTGGACAACATCCGGGCGGGGACAAGCCCCGCCCCTCGCACTCTATCGGAGTCCGGCCCCCATGATTCACCGCAAACAGATCGCTTTCACCATTGCATTCGCTCTGCTGCTCACCGGATCCGCCACCGCCGCCGCCGCCGTCCCCGCCGCCGCCGGGACGGTCGCGCCGTTCGCCGCGACCGCCTCCGGCTCCGAGGCGAGCACCCCCGGCATGGTGATCGACGGCTCCGGGCTCCGCGAGGACACCGCCCGCCCCGGCGTCTTCACCCACCTCGCCAACCGGTGGACCGACGGCGGCTGCATGTGGACCAGCAAGGGCGAGCCCCTGGGCAAGGAGGGCAGGTGCTGGCTCCGGCTCGACCTCGGACGCGTCTGCCAGGTCGCCGGGCTCCACGTCTGGAACTACAACGAGGCCGGCGGCTGGCAGGGGCGATCGATCAAGACCTTCGAGCTCCTCGCCAGCGTGGACGACGCGAAGTGGACGGACGCGGGCTCGCATGCGCTCCGCTGCGCCGCCGGCAAGGACGACGAGCCCGGCGAGGCGGTGGCGCTCGCGAAGCCCGTCGCGGCCCGCTACCTCAAGATCGTCCCCACCGCTCACCACGGGCGCGACAACCTCGTCGGACTCGCCGAGATCCGCGTCCGGATCTCCGACCCGAAGCCGGGCGACCATGTCCTCGCGCCGCGCCCGCCCTTCAAGCCGCGCTACGCCCGCACCACCTATCCGCCGCGCGCCCTCGGCAAGCCCTGGCCCGGCGGCGAGAACGTCGCCTGGCCCGCCGACGCGGGCGTCGTCGACATCACGAAACCGCCCTACAACGCGAAGGGCGACGGCCGGGCCGACGACACCGACGCGATCAACCGGGCGCTGGCCGAGCACAACGACCGCGGCGCCATCGTCTGGCTCCCCAACGGCATCTACCGCGTCCGCGACACGCTCAAGTGGGGCAAGGGCGAGAAGTTCACGTCGCTCATCGGCCAGTCCGAGGCGGGCACGGTGCTCAAGCTCGACGACAAGGCCGCCGGGTTCGACGATCCCCGGAAGCCGCGACATGTCATCTGGACGGGCGGCGACCCCGCCCAGCGGTTCGGCAACGAGATCGCGCACCTGACGGTCGACACCGGCGCCGGCAACCCCGGCTGCGCGGGCGTCGCTTTCGTCGCCAACAACCAGGGCGCCATCCACCACGTCACGATCGCCAGCGGCGACGGCCAGGGCGTCCAGGGCCTCCACCTCGGCGCTGCCGGCGAGAACGGCCCCCTCCTCGTCCGAAGCGTCACCGTCGTCGGCTTCGACTACGGCGCCACCGCCAGCAGCGCCATCAACGGCCACGCGGTCGAGGGGCTGACGCTGCGCGACCAGAACCTCGCGGGGATCCGCAACCACGGCCAGCACCTCTCGATCCGGAAGCTGGCAAGCCGCAACGAGTGCCCGGCGATGGAGCTCAAGGGCGGCGTGACGGCGATCCTCGACGCGAGGCTCGAGGGGACCGGCGCGGCGAAGGAGCTGCCCGCGATCCGCGGGACCGGCACCTGGTACATGAGGCACGTCGCCGCCACCGGCTACGCGCGCGCCCTGGAAGGCAAGGACGGGCTCGCGATCGCCGAGCTCTCCAGTCGCGAGGCCGTCACACTCTGGAACGGGCCGAAGACGGCGCTCAAGCTGCCCGTCCAGGAGCTGCCGCCGGTCTCCTGGGAGCCGCCCGACAGGTGGGTCTCCCCTCTCGCCCACGGCGGGAAGCCCGACGACAAGGAGGACGACAGCGACGCGATCCAGAAGGCGGTCGACTCGGGCGCGACGACGGTCTATCTCCCGCGCGGGCTCTGGCGGATCGGAAAGCCGGTCGTGCTGCGCGGGAAGCTGAAGCGGCTCGTCGGTTGCCGGGGCTTCATCGAGACGCTCGACGGAAACCAGCGCTCGGAGCCGCTCCTCCGCATCGCCGACGGCGACGGCCCCGTCCAGGTCGAGCGGATCAACGGCCCGTGGCACGGCACGAAGGTCCTCGTCGCCGACACGAAGCGCCCCGTGGTGGTCCGCCACTGCGGCAACGTCAGCATGGACTTCACCGGCGGCGGGGACGTATTCCTCGACGACGTGGTCAACAACCCCGGCGCCAACTTCACGTTCAAGGGCGGCCGCGCCTGGGCGTGGCAGTTCAACCCCGAGCCGCAGGGGGTGCACGTCCGCAACGACGGCGCGTCGCTCTGGATCTTCGGCATCAAGACCGAGTCGTCGGGGACGCTCATCGAGACGCTGAACGGTGGGTCGACGGAGCTGATCGGCGGGATCGCGTATACGAGCGGAGGGAGCGGCGGGGCGCCGATGTTCGTGGTGACGGACGCGCGCTTCTCGGCCACGCTCGGCGAGGTCTGCTGGGACGATCGCTACTACCGGGTGATCGTCCGCGAGACGCGCGGCGGGGAGACGCGCGAGTTCAAGGCCGACGACCCGCGCTGGGGACGGAGCCTGGCGCTCTTCGCGGGACACGGGTCGGGTCGGTAGGGACAAACCACGGAGGCCCGGAGGACACGGAGCGGCAGCGCTGCCTTTCCTTCGCAGCATATCGAGCACGGGCAAGGCGAAGCGAGACCGGTGGTCTTCAGGCGTAGCGCCGCCTTCCAGGCGGCCCCACCGCCTTGTCTTTCGAAACAAGACCATCGCCTGAGCGGCCGGCAGGATGCCGGCGCTACCCCTCGTTGCCCCGCGCCGGGGACGGAACCTGGCGCTGTCCGCAACGCACGGGGCTGGGCGGCAAGAAGGGGGTAGGAGGGGGGTTGTCCGCCGCATTCATTCACATCTCTCGTGTCGGCGGACAAACCCATCCAACTTCTCCGAACCGGCACTATATTGCATTTAGTTAGCAATATTGATAATATATTGTCATGAAATATACCGATTTGCTGGCAATTTCCGTCGATGAGCCCGTAATCCAGTCCGCCTCCCTGCTGTCAGGCCAGGACTCCCCCGAAGCGCTACGGGTTCAACTTTCGCGCTGGTGCCGCTCAGGCCACCTCGTTGCCCTGCGTCGTGGCGTCTACCTGCTGGGCGCACCCTACCGCAGACGTGAGCCGCACCCGTTCGTCCTCGCCAACAGCCTCCAGCGGGCCTCGTATGTGAGCCTCCAGTCGGCCCTGGCCCACCACGGGCTCATTCCCGAAGGCGTCCCGACGGTCACCAGCGTCACCACGGGACGCCCCCGTGAATTCCGGACGCCCGCGGGGAACCACATCTTCCGGCATGTCCGGCGGGCCTTCTTCACGGGGTATCGGAAGATCGAGGTGTCGCCCGGCCAGGAGGCCTTCGTTGCGACCCCGGAAAAAGCCCTGCTGGACCTGGTCTACCTCACGCCGGGCGGGGACGAGACGGCCTTCCTGGAGTCGCTGCGCCTGCAAAGCCGGGAACAGCTGGACGAAAGCCGCCTCGCGCGCCTGGCGGAGTCTTCCGGATCTCCCAAGCTGGTCCGAGCCGTTCGCCGTCTGGTCGCCCTCTTCGACAGTCCGCAGCCCGGAGGGATCCGCCCGTGAAAGATCACCTGAATGAGCTCGTGGCCGCCGCTCCTCTGCGCCAGAAGCCGGGCCTGGCGCGCGAGTACCTCCAGGCCCGCATCCTCCAGGCCCTGCAGGACCACGGAGCGTTCCTCGCATGGACCTTTCACGGCGGGACGGCGCTCCGATTCCTCCACGGTCTTCCGCGGTTCTCGGAGGACCTCGACTTCTCGATCCGGAACGGCGCCCCACCCGTCCGTTTCGAGCCCCTGGCGCGGAAGGTCCTGGGCGACTTGGAGGCGGAGGCCTACGCGGTCGAGCTCAAAGCAGCCGGCAAGGACCCCGTCCGGTCGGCGTTCGTCAAGTTCCCGGGTCTCCCCCACGAGCTGGGCCTCTCCCCGCATCGAGGGGAGGTCCTGTCGATCAAGATCGAAGTGGACGAGAATCCGCCGGCGGGCGCGGGGACGGAGACCACGCTCGTGCGGCGCCACGTGATGCTGAACCTGCTCCACCACGACCGCCCGACGCTGCTGGCCGGCAAGCTGCACGCGGTGCTGGCCCGGCCGTACGCGAAAGGACGCGACCTGTACGACCTGCTCTGGTATCTCTCCGACCCCGGATGGCCTCCGCCCAACATCCCCTACCTGCGGAACGCGCTCATACAGACCGGATGGAAGGGGGCCGACGTGACCGAATCGGCCTGGCGAGGGGTTGTCTCGATCCGGCTCCGCGAGCTGGACTGGCCCCGCATCGTCGAGGACGTCCGCCCCTTCCTGGAGCGCCCGGAGGAGGCGGATATGCTGACGCGGGAGAACCTGCTGCGGCTGGCGGGAGGCAGGTGAACAGAATGGGCGGAGTCCGCCCGCGCCAAGCAACAGACGGAGCGGCGTCCGTGTGCCGCTCCGTCTGTTGCAGAGCGAGCCAGGCCGGGATGCGCGAAGCGAATCCCGGCCTGGCGAGCGTCATTCGTCCTTCGCCGACCGCGTCATGAGATCCTTCACCGCCGCGGCCGGCGGCTTGGCCTCGAACAGGATGGCGCAGACGGCCTCCGTGATCGGCATCTCGACCCCCTTCGCCCGCGCAGACGCCCGGACGGCCTTCGCCGTCCAGACGCCCTCCGCTACCTGCACCATCCCCTTCAGGATGTCGTCCAGCCGCTCCCCCGCCCCGATCCGTCGCCCGACCGCGAGGTTCCGGCCGTGCGGGCTGTAGGCGGTCGTCAGGATGTCGCCGAGCCCTGCCAGGCCAT
>CAYUME010000348.1:0-5713 GCA_964445475.1 uncultured Planctomycetia bacterium | reverse complement strand
GCTCCGGCGTCGCCCCCGCGATCTGCAGAAGTTTTCGCCGGGCACCAGGGGCACCTGGCACTTCGGGCAGGCGCGAGCCGACTCCATATCCCCCCCCATTCATTCGGGTCGGCGGACCGATACGACCGGCGGGGACGCCCCCGCCGGGACGGGGTCGTCCTCCCTAGTCCGGGAAGAAGACCTGGGCGGAGTGGGCGCGCAGGACGAGGACGAAGCCGTTGGGCGGCCGGGCGGAATAGTGGTAGATCATCCCGGCGTTGGCGTCGAGCGGCGCCGAGACGAAGGATCCCACGTAGACCGGCGGCGCGGCCGGCGCGAAGAGTCGCCCGGTGCCGACCTCCGCGTACCCTCCGGTCAGCAGGATGCGGCCGTCCGCGACGACGTCCATCGTGAGGGCGTATCGCCCCTCGGTTCCCGCAGCCCCCATGTCCCCCGCGTTCTCGAAGGTCCCCGTGCTCCCGACGAACATGTCGGTCGCCACCGACCCGCCCTCGCCGCCCGCCACGAAAACATAGGGCTTGATGACGGTGTAGGACTTGAATCCGACCGTGGAGGCGCCGCCATAGGGGACCGAGAGCGTGATCTGGGCGTCCGCCGGACCGGCGCCGTCCGGGTCGCCTGCAACGGCGGCGACCCCGTAGAGCGCGCCGTCGGCGTCGCAGCGGATGAGATCGCCCGCCGCGGGCCGGCGCTGGACGGGGATGCCGGCGTCGACCCAGCCGGAGCCGAAGCCGGTGATCGTCGCGCTGCTGTTCGTGAACTGGGCCAGGCCTTTCGAATAGGTCCGCACCGCCGCGGCGAAGCCGCGCCTGCCGGCGCCCATCGCGTCCCCGCCCGGCAGCGGCTTGAAGAGGTTGTCCGCCGGGTCGAAGAGCTCGGCCGTGGCGTCATCGATGTCGTTCCCGCCCATGATCAGGACCTTCCCGGCCAGGGCGGCGGGGACGGAGGCGTGCGCGGGGATGAGGACGGCGCGGTGCTGGGTGCGGCCTTTCGACATCGTGTTGGCCGCGTCGGCCCACGTCCCGCTGGCCGGGTTGTAGATCTCGCCCGAGGCGAGGGGGGAGCCGGTGGCGCCGCCGCCGGTGACGAGGACGCGGCCGTCGAGGAGCCAGGTCGCGGCGTGGTCGTAGCGGGCGGTCTTGAGGGGGGCGGCGGCGGTGAAGAGGGTCGTCGAAGGGTCGAAGAGGTCGCACTCCGCAACCGCCCCGCCCTCGTTCTCGCCGCCGACCACCAGGATCCGGCCGTGCCAGGCCGCCTTGGTGGGCGAGGCCGCCGGGTCGACCAGCCGCGTGGCGGTGTGGAAGCGCCGCCCGACGGACATGGTGCCGGCCGTCAGGGCGGAGCTGAGGCTGGACATCGTGAAGACCTCGGCGCTGGAGAGGACCGGGCCGGCCACCAGCTTGCTCGAGCCCATCCGCGTGTCGGTCTGCCCGCCGGTGATGAGGATCCGCCCGTCGGGGATCACGGTGGCGGCGGCGCCGTAGGTCCGCTCGCCCGCGATGCCGTGGGCGGTGGCCTCGAAACGGTCGGTCGAGGGGACGAAGACCTCCGCCAGGTCGCTGGCGACGGCGGCGGTGACGCTCCCGCCGCCCATGACCAAGGCCCGTCGGAAAGGGTGACCGAGCGGTTCTCGCCCCGGAAGTCGTTGGTCATGACGGCGGTGAAGGAGCGGGCGACGGGGTCGTACAGGTCGGCGGTCTCGCCGATGACCGGGCCGCCCTCGACGATGGCGATGATCCCGCCGGTGACGAGGACGCGGCCGTCCGCCAGGAGCGTCGCGCTGTGCAGGAAGCGGGGGGAGGTCATGGTCCCCACGGCGGACACCGTCTGGGTCACGGGGTCGTAGAGGTCCGCGGTGTTGAGGATGGAGCCGGTGAGGCCGTCGGACCGGAAGACCGTGTTCCCCTGGTCGATCCCGCCGGCGATGAGGACCTTGCCGTCCTTGAGCTTGGTCGCCGTGTGGAAGAAGCGGTTCGACGAGAGGATGGCCGCGTCGCCCACGCCGGCGAATCCGAAGGAGGACGCGGCCGGGTCGTAGAGCTCCGGCAGGAGGTCGCCGATCGTCTTGGTATCCTCGTCGTTGGCGCCGCCGGCCAGGAGGACGGTGCCGTCGTCCAGGAGCGTGGCGGTGTGGCCGTAACGGGGCATGACCGTGGAGCCGGCCGCTCCCGCCGGCACGCCGGCGCTGGTGCAGAACTGGGCGGCACGCGCCGGGCGCCCCGAGAGGATCCGGACCGTGTCGCCGAAGATGACCTTGCCCACGAGTCCCGCCACGGTGATCTTGTCCGTGTCGGTGGGATCCGCGGCCAGGTCCGCCAGCGTCACGGAGACCACGATGCCCACCTGCCCGGCGGCCCCCAGGGCGCCCGTCAGGACCTCCAGGAAATCGCCCTTGAGGATCTGTCCGGGGAAGAGCGTCCCGCCGGGGATCTCGACCGAGGTGCTGGACTCGGTCTCGTTCTGGACCACGCCGGCGCCGAGGACGGTGCCGTTCAGCCCGCCGGCCAGCAGGACGCGGTTGTCGTAGAGCCGCGTGGCGGTATGGTAGAAGCGGGACAGGGTCATCGCGCCCGCCGCCCCGAAGGTGCCCGCCGCGGCGTCGTAGACGGTCGTACCGGCGGTCAGGGAGCCGGAGCCCGGCGGGAAGGGGTTGAAGGCAAGCCCGTTCGTGGGCGATCCGGTCTGCCCGCCCGACACGAGCACGAGGCCGCCGGGCAGGAGGACGGCGGCGTGGTTCCACCGCGGGGTCCCCAGCGTCGGGCCGACGTCGAAATGCTCGAAGTCACGGTCGAACCGCTCCGACTCCCCCGCCAGCGATCCCTGGTTCAGGTCGATCCCGCCGATGACGATCACGTCGTCCTGCTGGCCGGCCGCGGCCGTGGCCAGCCGGGTCGCCGTGTGGCCGATGCGGGAGATCCGCATGCCCGAGAACTTGTTGAAGCGGGCCCCCGCGCCGCCGGGGAACTCGTAGATGTCCGAGCGGGTGGCGCTGGCGGACCCGGCGGCCAGCTGGAGAAGATACTTGAGGCGCGTGTTGGCGCTGATCGCGATCGGCGCGCTCCCCGACGTCCACGTCGGGACGCTCGTGGTCGTCGGGTCGGAGCCGTCGGTCGTGTAGTGGACGGTGCCCGACCCGGTGTAGTTGAAGACGACCTGCACGGCAGCGGGGTAGATCCCGCCGTGCGGGGCCGCCTCGACGTAGACGCTCGAGCTGCCCGGCACGACGGTGTCGGAGACGCCGGTCGAGACATTGCCGCTCGTGTCGACCACCTGGATCGTGATCGTGTAGGAGGTGCCGTCCGCCAGCCCGTTGATCGTCGTCGAGGCCACGGAAGCCGGGGAAAGGGTGACCGGCTGGGCCGGGCCGCCGGTGGCGGGGACCCAGGTGATCCGGTAGCTCGCCGCGTCGGTGCTGGCACTCGGGGTCCAGGTCAGCGCAACCTGCCCGCTGACGCCCGTGGCCTGGGCGTCAAAGCCGGTGACATCGAGGGGCGGATCCGTGTCCGGGACCGTCCCGCCGCCCCCGCCGCCGCCGCCGGGAAGACCGATGGTGCCGCCGCCGGAGCTGCCCGACGACCCCGTGTCGCACGCGGGCAGGAGGAACAGGAGCAGGGGCAGGAGAACCAGGGCAAGCCGTCCGGGGGCGGGTCGCATCATGAGCACACCTGTGATGAGGAGAAACGGAGACCACCGAAAAAAATCAAAGGCACCGGACGCCCCAACCCGGGAACCAGGTTGACGTCTTCGGTGCCTCAGGTGTCGCAGCGGGTTCCGGCCGACCGGCTCGCTCAGAACCAGATGTTGACGACGAGCCCGGCGCCGTAGCTGCCGTAGCCGACGGACCCTTCGACGTCCACGGAAGCGGTTTCCTCCAGCCCGAGCAGCCGAAGGCCGCCCAGCGCGCGCACGCTGCTCGCGGCCCGGCTCCGGATGTCGAACTCGAACTCCGACTCCCCGACGACGCCCGAGGTCGAGCTGGCCCGGTAGGTCTCCTGGCCGTCCAGGTACTGGAAAAGAACGCCCAGATAGGGCTGCAGCCGAATGCCGCCCAGATTCGAGCAGGGCTCCAGCAGGGCGGGGTCGAAGACCGCGACCAGGCGGGCCGTGTAGATCAGGATCTCGGTGTCGAGCTCCTCGTTCACGTCCGGCACCTCGTCGACCGATCCATCCTTCGAGCTCGAGTAGGTGAAACGGCCCTCCAGGTCGAGCCGAACGCCGGGGGTCGCCTCCCCCAGGTCAAGCTGGAGACCGGCCGAATAGACGTTGATCGGGGGGCCCTTGAGGTCCACGCTCCCCGTCCCGAAATCCAGGTTCGACTGGCGTGCGCCCGCCCCGATGAAGACCCAGACGGCCTGGGGGCTCCCGTAGAAGGGGTTGAAGAGGACCTCCACCATCTCCGTGGTCTCGTCCCAGGACTTCTGCTCCGCGTCGTTCTGGGCCGTCAGCGTCGGCTGCGCGAAGGAGAGGCCGAGATCGTTGCGCTTGATGGTGCGCTTGGCGATCGTCAGGTCCTTGAACGCGTCGTACAGGACGTGAGCCCGAACGCGGATCCACCCGGCATCGGAGGCACCGGCCTCGACGCCGGCACCGCCGGCTTCGCGCCCGCCGCCGACGTCGCCGGTGAGCGTGTACCGGGGCGCCCCGGAATCCCCTGCCGCCGGGGACTCGTTCGGCAGCGCGGCGACCTCCTCGGCCGTCGCGAAGGGCAGCAGCGTGAGGGCGAATAGACCGGCCAGAACGGACGCCCACGGGTTCCTCACGGGATTCCCTTTCGCCAATGAAGGATGCGCACCTAACACACGACAGATTCTAGCGATGGGGAAAAACAGCGTCAAGGTTTAGACGGTCCCCGCGGAAGAGCACGTCGCTTCCCGGAACCGTCATACCCCATATATGGGCCTGGGCCCTCGTGCCCGGCGGCCGGTGCGACGGGGACCCACGGTGCGGGGCTGCGCCGCGACGTCCCGGGCGCCGATCCCTCAGGGCGCAGTGACCGACACGGCGGTGGAACCGACATTGTTCTCGACGTCCACGGCGCGGAGGGTGATGACGTGCGGCCCGGGGGAAAGGGCGCCGGGCGAGAACTCGAAGGCCTCCGTCCGGGAATCGAATATCCGGTCCGCGGGGAAGAGCGTGCGCCACTCCCCGCCATCCACACCGGCCTCGAGGCGGGCGATCGGGCTGAGGGCGTCGACCGCGCTCCCGGTCACGCGGCAGACCTTGCCGTCCCACGCGACCGCGAGGGTCACCTCCGGCTTGCCGTGGTCGACGAAGAACGGGGGGCACTCGCGGACGTCCCGCCGGGCGCTCGCGTCCGCATTCGCGGCCTCGTCGCTCGCCTCGACGCGCAGGACGTACCGGCCGTCGGGGACCGACTCCGTGTTCCAGAGGTACTCGGCCCCGCCGACGGGGCGGTCGGCATTCAGCAGGATCCAGGTCCGCCCGCCCTCGGGCCGGCAGGAGATCCGGAAGACGAGCGGATCGCCGTCGGGGTCCTCCGCGCGCCAGACGACCTTCCGGAGCGTCGAGTGGAGGGCGGGGTCGAGGGCCGGCTGGTTCTTGGCGGGGGCTTTGGGTGCGGGAAAACCCACCTGGCTGCCGCCATCGCCAACCAGGCCGTCAGTTTGGGCGTGCCCACCATGTTTCTGACCGTGCCAGACCTGCTCGACTGGCTGCGCGGCTCCTTTTCGGGCGGCGATGTCTCCTTCGATAC
>CAYUME010000347.1:4042-5714 GCA_964445475.1 uncultured Planctomycetia bacterium | reverse complement strand
TCCTCCGATGGTGGGTATCGAGCCGGTCCCGCCGCGATCCCGCGCCGCGCCGGGCACGGCAGAGGGTCCGGATTTTATGCGTCCCCCGGAGAAGCTGTCAAGCATTTGCGGGCCGGGGCCGGGTGCGGTCCGGGCGTGATTTGATTGCGCCGGGGGAGCCGGAGATTCTAGAATCCCTTCCGGACCGGGGCGCGATACCGGGAGACCGGCTATGAGGTGGCATCGACCGCTCGTCGTCGTCTGCAGCCTTCTTCCGCGCGTCGTCGCCGCCGCGGAACCGCCCCCTCCCCTCTGGATCGCCGTCGGCCGGCCCGGCCTGATCGAGGCGGTCGAGCCGCTGGCGGCGAAGCGGAAGGCCGACGGCTTCCAGGTGATCGTCTCCGCCGCGCCCGTGGCCGAGGCCCTCGCCGACATCCCCGAGTTCCGCGTCCTTCCCCCCATCCTGCGCAAGGACTCCGTGACGGGGGCCGTCAAGCCCTTCCGCCTGAAGCGCCCCGCCTTCCTCCTTCTCGTGGGCGACGACGAGCCCGGAAAGGAGGCCGAGGCCTGGTGCCTTCCCGCGAAGCGCCGCGCGCTCTACCGCTGGCGGGCGGAGCTGGCCGAGACCTACGTCTCCGACGCCCTCTGGGGAGACCTCGACGGCGACCTCGTCCCGGAGATCCCCGTCGGCCGCCTCCCCGTGCGGACGCGCGAGGAGGCCGACCGCGCGGTGACGAAGATCCTCGGCTACGAGGCCCGGCCGGCGTCGGCGGCGGATCTCCGCCTCGTGGTCTGGGCCGGCGCGCCGCGGACGGAGTCGGCGGAGCCGGTGGACGTCGTGGCCGCGACGGCGCTGATCAACGCGATCCAGGGAAGCATTCCCGGGTGGGTCCGTCCGTGGCTCCTCGCCGCGGATGTCCGGCTGCCCTTCTGCGGGTGGCCGGCGGACCACCCGGCGTGCTTCGCGAAGCAGCTGCGCGAGGGGGCGATCCTGGGGGCGATGCTGGGGCACGCGGGGCCGGACCGCTTCACCGCCATGACGCACGCGGGGGCGGAGGTCGGGCTCGGCGCGGAGGAGGCGCGCGCCGCCTTCGCCGAGGGGCCTCCCGCCGCGCCCCTCCTCGTTCTCGCCAGCGACGCCGGCCACTTCGCCCGGCCGACCACCGGCCTCGCCGAGACGCTTTTCGCCCTCCCCGGCGGCCCCGTGGCCGTCATCGCCGCGACGACGACGTCGCACCCGCTGCCGGGCTACTATTCCGGCATCGCCGCGCTGCAGGCGGTCGGGCGCCGCGAGCCCCGGTTGGGGGCGCTCTGGCTCCGCGCCCAGCGCGACGCCCTTCGGGCCAGCGACTTCCTCCGCGACGCCGACGGCAAGCTCGCGTCGGACGGCGCCATCGCGCGGCTCAAGCGCGACCAGGCGCTGATGTACGCGCTCCTCGGCGACCCGGCGACGCGCCTCCGCTTCCCCGACGCGCTCGAGGCCTCGGTCGAGCGGACGATCGACGGCTGGATGTGGAAGGCGGTGCGGCCGGCGGGGGCGGAGACGCTCGCCGTCGGCCTGCGCGCCGTCTCGCCGCGCTTCCCGCCGGTCCCGGCGGAGCTGGACGCGGCGGGGGCGCGGGCGCTGTTCGAGAAGGCGGACGCGACGATCGATTTCGTCTTTTGAGAGATGACGGATTTTCAGCCCGTAGGC
>CAYUME010000347.1:0-4032 GCA_964445475.1 uncultured Planctomycetia bacterium | reverse complement strand
GACGAGTTCACCGTCCACGCACACAACCTCTTCGACGTGGCGGACGGAGGGGTGAAGCTCCGGGTCCCGGAGGCAGATGCCGCCCGGGCGATGGAGATCCTTCGCGGAAAGCCGGCCGCCGGCATCCCCGACGCGGCGGGGCCGTCGGACGAGACCTTCCGGTGTCCCCGGTGCGGCTCGACGGAAGTCCGCCGGCCGGAACGGCCCCGCCGCATCGCATTCCTGATGGCCCTGCTCTTCGCCTGCCCCGCTTGGTTCGGCCTGAAGAAGTGGCAGTGCGTCCGATGCGGCCATCTCTGGAAGCCGTGAGCGCTTCCCGTGACAAGGAGACCGGCGACAGGGGAGCCGGATGACGCGGAGAGATCCCGGGGGCGGCCATCCGTGAAATCGGAGCCGATCCGCCGGGGGCGTGCCGCCTACTCCTCCGTCTCCAGCCGCGCCCGCATGTCCATCGCCGTCGTTCCCGCCTCGACCGGCACCGTCACGACCCGCACCCCGCGCTTGAGGTAGTGCGCCAGCAGGTGCGTCGTCCGGTGGGTGTACGTCAGCAGCTTCTGGCGGATGGCGTCGAGCGTGTCGTCCGTCCGGCCCCGGCGGTCCCCGGCGACATTCGACCGGATCCGGGTGACGACGGTCTCCGGCTCGCACGCGAGGTTGGCGATCAGCCTCACGCGGATGAGCGGGTCCATCGCCTCCGCCTGCCCGACGTGGCGGGGGAGGCCGTTGAGGATGACGAGGTCGGAGGGGCCGACGTTCCGGCGGGAGACGAAGTCGAGGAAGATCTTCCGCGCGAGGGGGAAATCCTTGTCCTCGAGGAGGGCGTTGGTCTCGAGCAGCTTGTGGACGAAGGTGCGCTCGTCCGGCGTCAGGATCGCGTCCGGTCCCTCGGCCGCGGCACGCCAGCGGAGGTTGGCGCCGAAGTCGAAATGGAAGCACCGCCGCTTCCAGAGGCCGCGGGCCTCGAGGAGCGTCCCGAGCGGCGTCTTTCCCGCCCCGGTGGGGCCGACCAGGATGAGGGTTTCGGGCGTCGGTTTCGTGGTCATGCGAGGGGGCGGATTATATCCGCAACCTCCCGTCTTGGCCACGTTTTGCGGCGGGTCCCGGGGATGATCCGGGATCCGTACAGGTGCCGGGCCCGGGGCGCCCCCGGGCGGGTTCCGCGGGCGCTGAACAGGGGCGCGGGGGAGGCCGAACGCCGAGCGAGCCGCGCCGGAAGGAGCGCCCGTTTTCGCGGTGGCTGAGGCGGACGCCCGCCGTAGCCTCTCGCGCCCTTCCTCGCGGCGAAGGAGGGCGAAGCGATTCCCGGGCTGGCGCGTTACTTCCGCCTGGCCGGGCGCTCCTTGGCCCCCGGACGCGGCTTGCCCTCGAACAGGTGCGCCTCCCATCCCTGGAGGATCGCCTCCCACTCCGCGAGCGTCTTCGTCGGGTAGGTCGACGGCAGGCCGCCCTTCCGGAACTCTTCCGTGACCCCGGCGTCGTGGATCGCCTTCCGCTCCTCGGCCATCCACGTGCGCATCGTCTCCAGCGTCTCCCGGTACGCCGGATCCTCCGCCACGTTGCGGAGCTCGTGCGGGTCCTTCCGGAGATCGTACAGCTCCTCCGCCGGTTTCGCCGGCTGCATGAAGCGGTCCTGCTCCGGGGTCAACTGCCCCTTCAGGTGCAGGACGTTCATCAGCGCGAGGGCGGGGTACGCGCTCTCCTTGTACGGGTTGAGCTGGCACCAGGCCCGCTCCGGCATCAGGTTGAGGATGTAGCTGAAATCCTTTGTCCGCACGGTCCGCATGGCATCGTGCGTGTCGTCCATCTTGTCCCGCGCCGCGAAGACGTGCGTCCGCTTCGGCGTCGCCGGGTCGAGGAAGTCCCGGCCTTGCAGGTGCGCCGGCAGCGCGCAGCCCGCGGCCCGGAGGAGGGCGGCGGAGATGTCGATCGTCAGGACGAGGTCGCCGCAGACGGTCCCCGGCCGGACCCGGCCGGGCCATCGGACGAGGAGGGGGACGTGCAGGCCGGCGTCGTAGAGGAACTGCTTGCCCCGGATGTGGCACTGCCCGTTGTCGCCGATGAAGAAGACGAGGGTGCTGTCGGCGATCCCCTCGTCCTCGAGGCGCTGGAGGACGCCGCCGACGAGCCGGTCCATCTTCTGGATCTCCTCGAGCCCGTTGGCCCAGTCGCGCCGGATGACGGGGTGGTCGGGGTAGCAGGGCGGGATCTCGACCATCGCGGGGTCGATGGGCCGCTCGGTGTCGCGCCCCCAGGCGCGGTGGGTGTTGGCGAAGGAGATCTGGGCGAAGAAGGGCTGGCCGGGCTTGCGTTCCTTCCAGTCCTTGCCGTCGAAGGCGGGGTCCGTCGTGAAGTTCAGGTCGGTCTTGCCCGAATGGCCGCAACCGATCGCGGTGTAGTAGCCGGCCTCCTTCAGGTAATGCGTGATCGGCCGGATCCCGTCCGCGAGGGGCTTCTTGCCGGCCGTCCGGTGCTGGTGGGCGCCGATGGTGTTCTGGTGCATCCCCGTCATCATGGCCGAGCGGGACGGCGAGCAGACGGGCGAGGTGCAGAAAGCGTGGGTGTAGCGGGCGCCCTGCGCCGCCAGCCGGTCCAGGTGCGGCGTCTGCACCGCCTTCACCCCGTAGCACGAGAGGTCGGGGCACATGTCCTCGGCCATCAGCCAGAGGATGTTGGGCTTCGCGGCCGGCTCGGCGGCGCCGGTGCCGGGCACGGCCCCGGCCAGGCCGCAGGCGGCCAGCGCGAGGCGGGGGAGTCGGGGCCGGCGGTGTCGCATCACGGGTCTCCTTCCGGGGGGCGGGTGTCCTCTGCGTCGCGCTCGCGGTCAACCCCTAGTGCCGCTCCGCGGTCGCGCCAGACAGGAAATCCGTGCGCGCCCGGTCCCGGTCGCCGCCCGGTCTCCCGCCCCGTCAACGCGCGCCGGCTCGCGTCCGGCGGAGGCGGCGGCGGAAGGCGGCGGGCGAGCGGCCCGTCTTCCGCTTGAACAGCCGGGAGAAGTAGTAGATCGAGTCGAATCCCAGCTCCTCGGCGATCCGCCCCACCGGCAGGTCGGTCCGCGCCAGCAGGCCTTCCGCCCGCTGGATGCCCACCTGGAGGGCGAACTGCCGGGGCGAGAATCCGGTGGCGGCCTTGAAGAGGCGGCGGAACGTCGTGTAGCCGAGGTTGAGCTGGGCCGCGATCCCCGCCAGCGGCATCTCCCGTCCCCCCGCGTCCGCCAGCAGGGCCTTCGCCTCCCGCACGATCTCCTCCGCCGGCCGCCCCTCGCATCGTTGGCGCCGGACCGCCGAGAGCGTGTGCGCGATGACCTGGACGGCCAGCGCGCCGAGGAGCGCCTGGTGCTCGGGCGGCTCGTGGCGGAGCGTCTCCACCGCCTCCAGGAAGAGGCGCATGAGCTTCTCGTGGTGGCCGACGTGAAGGACGGGCTGGTCGGGCGCGAAGGGCTTCCGCGCCATCAGCCGGCGCGCGTAGTCGCCGTCGAATTCCAGCCAGTACTCGTCCCACCCGGTGTGCGGGTCGGGGCGATAGCGGTGCCAGACGTCGGGGAAGACGATGAAGAGGTCTCCCCCCCGGATGCGCTGCAGCCCGCTGGGGCCGGACTCGAACGTCCCCTCGCCCCGGCTGATGTAGATGAACTGGTAGGCGGGGAGGATCCGCCCCTCCTCCCAGGTGAAGTGGTGCCCCTCGGGGTGGCGGTAGGGGGGGTAGGCCGAGCCGGGGGGGATGAGCGTGTAGCCGGCGTCGGCCACGTAGACGCCCCACGCGCGGGCGAGGGGGCTGACGGGCTGGTAGCGGAACCAGGAGCGCTTGTCCCGGGCGGTGAGGCGGCGGCGGGCCGGTTTCCGGATCATGCCAGAATGTGCAAAGAAAAGGTCAATTTGGGCATGGCCCGCAAGGGGGCTCCAAGGCTATCATTCTAGGCGAAAAGGGCGGGTCCCGGCAACCGAAAGCGATCCGGCGGCCGTCGGGCAAAAAGGATAAATTCATGGATGCCGCGCGGACGGTCGCGACCGGGATCGCCCTTCTCCTCGGCACCGC
>CAYUME010000346.1:0-5751 GCA_964445475.1 uncultured Planctomycetia bacterium | reverse complement strand
CAGGCCACGGGCTCGTTGAGCGGCCGTCCGGATACGAAGAGGAAGCGGACGCGGGCCCGGCCCGTCGCGACCTCGATGCGGTCTCCGTCCCCCCAGTGAATCAGCGTCCCGTCCGTGGCCGGCTCGGCCCCGGGGGCAAGCGCGCCCTTTCCTTCAATGACGTAGGCGAAGGCGGTGTGTCCCGGTTTCGTCGGGTGGGCGAAGGCCGCGTTCGCGGGGACGGTGACGTCGAGATACTCGGGGTCGGTCACGATGTCTCGGACAGGCCCCTTCGTGTCGCCGACACACCCGCAGATGACGCGGACACTGGCGCCTCCGTCCGCAACGACCTCGGGGATCGCGTCGGCCCTCACCTCCTGGTAGCGGGGCGGCATCATCTTGTTCGCGGCGGGGAGGTTGGCCCAGAGCTGGAAGCCGTGCATCCGCCCCTCCGCGTCGCCCTTCGGCATCTCCTGGTGGATGATGCCGCTGCCGGCAGTCATCCACTGCACGTCGCCGGCCCCGATGACGCCCTGGTTCTTCATGCTGTCGCCGTGCTCGACGGAGCCGCACAAGACGTACGAGCTGGTCTCGATGCCGCGGTGGGGGTGCCACGGGAAGCCGGCGAGGTAGTCGTCGGGATTGCCGGAGCGAAAGTCGTCCAGGAGGAGGAACGGGTCGAGGCGCGGCCCCTCGTGGAAGCCGAAGGCGCGGCGGAGGCGGACGCCGGCGCCCTCGCGGGTGGGCCGGCTCTTCCAGGCCTTCAGGATCGCGCGGGTGCGGGGCATAGCCGCCGTCCTTATTCTCCGGCCAGCCGCAAAACCGTGGCCCGAGTTGAGTCGCTCATGCGGAAACGGAGGGCTTGAAGCCGGTCCAGGCAGGGCGCCACGGCCGGGAGAAGCCTTGCGCGCTTTGCGTCCAGCAACACGCCCAGCGTTCCCGTGAACGGAAGCCGCAGAGAAACGGCGACGCGGCGCGCCAAGGCGTCGTCCAGAATCATCACGACGCCGCGTAGTTCCAGGCCCAGGAGAAGCACTTCGCGCTCCCCGTTCCCGAGACCGGGTACCGCAGGGAGTGGCGACGTGTCGGAGGGATCCTTCACGATGACCCAGGCGCACGCCACGGGGTCCGGGAGGTCAAGCCCGGCCTTACGGCCGGCGGCGAGCTCCGCGACGACCGCCGACGGCACCCAGACGCGTCCTGCCAACGAAGGAAGGATGTGCAGTAGGCCGAGTTGGTGCAGGTACTGCAGGGGGGAGGTGTTGCTGATGACGTCAGGCAAGCCGTTGCTCCTGCCGGAGTTGGTCCTCGGTCAGGCGGAACGTGTCGACGTTGTAGTCCGCCAACCTGGAGAGAAAGACGGTGCGGGGCATGCCGGCCAGTTCCGCGGCAGCGCCCGAAGAGAGGCGTCCCACCTCGAACAGCTTGACGGCGGCCGCCAGGCGGATCTCCTCCCCCAGTTTTTCCGGGTTCAGTTGGAGCGCGCTCAGCGACGCATCCGGCAGCGTGAGCGTGATCGTGCACATGGTCCAATCCCCGACGGCAGCCGGCCTGTCGTTCGGTCAAAATTATACACTCGGGCGCACGGGTTACCAAGCAACAATGCTGTTCGCGGGGAGCGCATCGCGTCAGGGGTGTTTCTCGGATCACGCCCCCATGTCGTCATTATAGATGTCGAGCGTCGTCCAGCCGAGGAGGAAGTCGATCAGCTCGCCGGGGTGGAAGCCGGCGCGGAGGCCGCCAAGGGCGCCGGCGACGACCTCAATCTGAGTGCAATACGGCAGCAGGCCGGTCGGCTGCCGACGTGCCTCCATGATTCTTCATCGACCGGGAGACCGGGGCGCCGGGCGGGGGTGTCCGCCTTCGCCCCTTCATTCGCGAAAGTGGCTTCGGCGGACCCGCCGAAGCTCCCAAGGAGCGAAGGCGGGGAACCCCGCCCCTCACTCCGCCTTGGCGTCCTCGGCGCCTTGGCGGTTCAACCGGTACCGGTACGCGCCTGCCGTCATGCATGTCTCCCGCTTGAACGCCACGCTCAGGTATTCGGGGTGGTCGAAGCCGGCCAGCCCCGCGATCCGCTCCAGCGTCAGGTCCGACTGCGCGAGCAGGCTTTTCACGCGGTCGAGCCGCACGCGGAGGATCTCGTCGTGCGGCGTCCGGCCGAGAGCGGCCTGGAACCGGCGGTAGAGGACGCTCCGCGAGACGTGGCAGGCGCGCGTCAGCCCGGTCACCTTCAACCCCTCGCACGCCCCCTGTCGGATGGCGCGCATCGCGTCGGCGACGAGCCGATCCTCGACGGCGGTGACGTCGGTCGAGCGACGCGTCGCGATGCCGAGCGGCGGGACGAGGACGGGCTTCCCCGCGCCGGGCCGCGCCCGGCCGGCCATGAGCCGGTCGAGGAGCCGCGCGGCCTCGAACCCCACGTGCCGGGGGTCGTCGATCACGCTGCTGAGCGGCGGGTCCGAGAGCCGGCACGTCTCCTCGTCGTTGTCGACGCCGATCGCGGCGACCTCCTCGGGGACGGCGATCCCGGCGCGCCGGCAGGCGTCTAGGACACGCTGCGCGTGGCGGTCGCTGCAGGCCATGAGGCCGACCGGTCGGGCGAGGCCGCGCAGCCAGGCCGTGAGCGCCTGCTGGACCCGTTCCCAGGCGGCGGGGGTTTCGGGCCGGCGCTCACAGTCGTGGCGCGCGCAGGGGCAGCCCTTCCGGCGCACGGCCTCCGCGAACCCGCGGAAGCGGCGGTCGGACCACCCCTCCCCGAGATAGCCGCTGTAGGCGAATCGGCGGAACTGGCGGTCCAGGAGGTGCCCCGCGGCCAGCCGGCCGATGGCGTCGTCGTCGTTGCCCACCTGGGGCAGCCGCAGGTCGAGGCGGTGGCCGAAGAGCTCGACGGTGGGGATGCCGGAGCGCAGGAAGCGGTCGGCCAGAGACGCCGTCTCGATGAAGGCGAGGATGCCGTCGCCCCGCCAGTCGCGGAGCCAGTTTTTCGCGTAGGTGCCGGCCGACTGGGGGTCGATGTAGAGGGACCAGCGGCCGATGGTCTCGACGTAGTCGGCGATGCCGCGGAGGAGGCCGCGCCCGTAGGCGCGGGAGGTGTCCACGCAGACGGCGACGTGCGGGGTGCGGGGGCGTGCGGCGGTGCGCCTCATGGTCGGATCGTCCCCCCGGGTCACGGCGCGGCTCTCACTATAAGATATCCGCCCGGCGGACGCAACGTCCGGGCAGGGACGGAATCTCAGGAATATGGGGACGCAAACGCATGGACGGGAGGCGGGAGCGCGCGGTATCCTTCAGGCGCGTAAGCGGGATTATCGGAGCGTCCGGGATGAAATCTCCCCCGACGGACCGGCTGGCCGCCGCCCTGCGCGTGGCGGACGACGTCGAGGCGATGAGCCGCGGCGCGGCGGACGACGTCGTCGCCGCCGTCCGCCGCAAGCCCGACGCGATCCTCTGCCTGGCCACCGGCGGCAGCCCCGCCCGGGCGTACGACCTGCTGGCCGAGGCCGCCCGCCGCGAGCCGGGCCTCTTCGCCCGCGTCCGCGCCGTCAAGCTCGACGAGTGGGGCGGCGTCGCGATGGACGACCCCTCCACGTGCGAGGTCTACCTCCGCGAGAGGGTGATCGGCCCGCTCGGCATCGGCCCCGACCGCTACCTCGCCTGGGAGACGCGCCCCGCCGACCGGGACGCGGAGTGCCGCCGGATCGCCGCCTGGCTGGAGGCGAACGGCCCGATCGACGTCTGCGTCCTCGGCCTCGGCGCCAACGGCCACCTGGGGCTCAACGAGCCGGGCGCCTCGCCGGACTCGGGGCCGCACGTCGAGTCCCTGGCCGAGTCCACCCGCCGCCACCCGATGCTGGCCCGCGCCCGCGGCCGCGTCGACTTCGGCTTCACGCTGGGGATGTCGGACATCCTGAAGTCGCGGAAGATCCTGCTCCTCGTGGGCGGGGCCGCCAAGGCGGAGCCGCTCCGGCGGCTGCTGACCGGGCCGGTCGGGCCCGATTTCCCCGCCTCGCTGCTCCGGAGTCATCCGGACCTGGCGATCCATTGTGACGCGGAGGCGCGAGGGGTTTTATAGGTCCTATTTGACTTATAAGACCCATATCACAGGAGGCTGTTATGCCCGGAAAAGTGAAGGTCGGCATCATCGGGTCGCAGTTCGAGGCGGACATCCACGCCGCCTCCTTCCGGATCCTCCCCGAGGAGGCCGAGGTCGTCGCCGTCGCCTCCCCCACCCCGGGACACCCGGAGGAGCTGGCGACGCGGCACGGCATCCCCCGCGTCTTCCGCGACTACCGGGAGATGCTGAAGGAGAAGGACCTCGAGATGGTCACGATCGCCGCCCCCAACAGGCTCCACGCGCAGATGACGATCGACGCCGCCCGAGCCGGCAAGCACGTCGTCTGCGAGAAGCCCCTCTGCATGACGCTCGAGGAGGCGGACGAGATGCTCGACGTCTGCACGAAGCAGGGCGTCCTCCTGATGTACGCCGAGGAGCTCTACTTCACCCCGAAGTACGTCAAGGCGAAGGAGATGGCCGACCAGGGCGCCTTCGGGAAGGTCTACCTCGTCAAGCAGAGCGAGAAGCACTTCGGGCCGCACAGCCCCTGGTTCTGGGACGTCGAGCGCTCCGGCGGCGGCGTCTTCATGGACATGGGCTGTCACGGCATCGCCTTCTGCCACTGGTTCCTCAACCGCCCCGCCCTCAAGACGGTCACCTGCCGCATGGGCACCTACGTCCATGGCGACAAGACGAAGGGCGAGGACCAGTCGCTCTGCATCCTCGAGTTCGAGAAGAACGCCGTCGGCGTCGTCGAGGACAGCTGGGCCCGGCGCGGCGGGATGGACGACTGCATCGAGGTGTACGGCGAGGGCGGCGTGACTTATGCCGACCTCCACATGGGCAACGCGCTCCCGACCTTCAGCGAGTACGGCTTCGGCTACGCCGTCGAGAAGGCTCCGACGACGAAAGGCTGGACCTGGCCGGTCTACGACGAGCTCTACAACTACGGCTTCCCGCAGGAGATGCGCCACTTTGCCCGCTGCGTCCGAGGCAAGGAGAAGCCCCAGGCGACGGGCGACGACGGCCGGTTCGTCATGGAAGCCCTGCTCGCCGGGTACGCCTCGGCCGGCGAGGGGCGCACGGTCGCCCTCCCGTTCCGTCCGAAAGGCGTGAAGCGGCCGATCGACCTGTGGAAGAAGCCCGGGGCGTAGGACGCTGCCCCGTGCGCCAACCGGGTTGGGAGGGTTTCGCATGAGCGCGCGGAAATCGGACACCGGGCATCGCGCCGGATCTCTCTCGCGCCGCAACCTCGTCGGCTTCGCCGCGATGGCCGCGACGATCTCCGTCGTCCCCCGCCGCGTCCTCGGCGGCGACGGCCAGGAGGCGCCGAGCGACAAGCTCAACATCGCCGGCATCGGTGTCGGCGGGCGCGGGGCGGAGGACCTGGCCGAGGTGAGGAGCCAGAACATCGTCGCGCTCGCCGACGTGGACGACGCGCAGGCGGCCGGTACCTTCAAGCGCTTCCCCGGCGCGAAGCGCTACAAGGACTTCCGGACGATGCTCGAGGCGGAGGAGAAGGGCATCAACGCCGTCGTCATCGCCTGCCCCGAACACGTCCACGCCGTCGCGGCGATGGCGGCGCTCCGGATGAAGAAGCACGTCTACTGCGAGAAGCCGCTCACCCACACGATCCACGAGTGCCGCGCCGTGGCACAGGCGGCCCGCAAGGCCGGCGTGGCCACGCAGATGGGCAACCAGGGCATGGCCTTCGAGGG
>CAYUME010000345.1:0-5754 GCA_964445475.1 uncultured Planctomycetia bacterium | reverse complement strand
TGGGTCGACGGCGCGACGCCGCCGACGCCCGAGGAGGCCACGTCGGCCGCGAAAGACCGGATGCCGGACCTCGCCCGCTCCCGCTTCATCAAGCTCGTCTGGAGCGTCGAAAAGCCGCACCTCGTGGGCTACGTCGCCGAGGTGGCCCTCGGGAACGCCCAGAAGACGACCGTGGCGCTTGTCGTCTTCGCCCGGAAGGACGGCGCATGGAAATTCGCCCCGGGCCCGCTCGCGCTCGAGATCATCGAGCTGCCCCCCACCGGACAGGCCGCGCTGCGCAAGCTCGTCGACACCGATTCGCGGTTCACGCTCTGAGGCGCGGAGAGGCATGAAAGCGCACGGTGACCGACTGATGGGCCTCTGCCTGGGGATCGCCTCCCTCCTCGGCCCGTTCGCCGGCGCGTCCGGCTCCCCCGCCGCCCCGCCCCCGAAGCCCCATGTCGTGCTGATCGTCTGCGACGACCTCAACGACTTCGTCACGGGCCTGGGGGGACACCCGCAGGCGCGGACCCCGCACCTCGCCCGCCTGGCCCGCTCCGGGGTGGCGTTCGAGCGGGCCTACAGCAACAACCCCATCTGCGCGCCGTCGCGCGCCAGTTTCCTCACCGGCATCTACCCGCACGTCTCGAGGAATTTCTCCTTTGACCCGTGGTACGAAAATCCCGTCCTCAAGGGATCCAAGACCCTCATGGAGCACTTCCGCGACAACGGCTACCACGTCGCCGGGACCGGCAAGCTCATGCACCACCACCGGGCTTCCGATTGGGACGAGTTCGCGCACAAGGCCGACTACGGCCCCTTCGTCTACGACGGCCGGGAGCGGGTCGCCCACCCCTCCGTCCCCCAGCCCTTCCGGGGCATCGGGCCCGTCGACGGCTCCTTCGCCCCGCTGTCGGACCTCCCCTTCGGCCCGGACCCGGCGGGCGGCCGGGGCTGGATCTACGGCACCTGGGGCAAGGTCCAGCCCTTCCGATACGTCGACGAGGACGACCGGGACCCGACCCCCGACGAGCGCAACGCGGCGTGGGCGGAGGAGAAGATCCGGGCGTGGGGCGACCGGCAGGACGGCAAGCCGCTCTTCCTCGCCGTCGGATTCATCCGCCCGCACACCCCCCTCCATGTCCCCCGACGCTACTTCGACCTGTTCCCCTTAGACGCCGTCCAGGTCCCCGTCATCAAGCCCGGCGACACCGAGGACTGCCACTATCTGGACGTCTTCGACTCCACCCAGAAGGGGCCCCTCTACTTCCGCCTGCTCACGGAGTCATACCCGGACCTCGCGTCCGGTCTCAAGGCGTTCACCCGGGCCTACCTCGCCTGCGTGGCCGCCGTCGACGACTGCATCGGCCGGATCGTCGATGCCGTGGACAGAAGCCCGATGCGAGAGCACACCCTCATCGTCGTCACAAGCGACAACGGCTGGAACATGGGCCAGAAGGACTACCTCTTCAAGAACGCGCTCTGGGAAGAGAGTGCCCGCGTCCCGCTCGTCATCCGGGCGCCCGGCGTGGCGGTGCCCGGCGGAGTCGCCGGTCACCCGGTCTCGCTGATCGACCTCTACCCGACGCTCGTGGACCTCTGCGGGCTTTCGGGCGACACGCGGAAGGACGCCCAGGGGGCGAAGCTCGACGGCCACAGCCTCCGCCCCTTCCTCGCGGATCCGAAGACCGGGACATGGGACGGCCCCGACGCCGCATTGACGGCGATCTTTGCCGGCGGGAAGTCGAAGAACGATCCCGCCCGGCAGCATTGGTCAGTCCGAACCGGGCGATGGCGCTACATCCTGTACGACAACGGCAGCGAGGAGCTGTACGACCACGACGCCGATCCTCACGAGTGGACCAACCGGTCCGGCGACGCCCGTCACGCGGAAGCGAAGGCGGCCCTGAAGGCCCGCCTCCTCCGCATGACCGGCCGGCAGCAGGACTGACAGGCGTCGCGCTCCCCGCCCCTGCCGCCTTCGCCCGGCAGAGAGATCGAGCGCGGGCTTCGGCGCGTCCGCCGTCGCTGTAGCGCTGGCGGGTCCGGGCGGAGGCGGATGAAGTGTATTTTGCGTTCCTGAAAACGCGAGGTACAATCCACCCCAGCCCGGCCGGTTCCTGCGGGGAAATCCGGGGCCAGAGTCCCGCTTTCATCAGGCCCCGACTCCCGGTCCGCGTGGCCGCCCGTCGCGTAACCGCGCCGTCAGCCAGCCCAACCGCCATGCGCAATCCGTTCCGAACGAGAGCGACAGTCGACCGGACAGGGGGCCCCCCGCCGACGCCCCCCGCGCCCAACCGAATCGACGACCTGGCGACTGCCCTGAAGGGCGCGGGGCGCGTCCCGGAGCTCGAGCGGGAGCTCCGGGCAATCGACCCGGCATCGCTGTCGCCGGCCGAGCAGGCGTCCTGGTGGCACCTGTACGGAATCGCCGCCTTCCAGACGGGCCGGGAGGCCGAGGCGCTGGCCCGGTTCCAGGAGGCCCACCGGCGATTCCCCGACTCCCCCCAGATACGCTTCTCCCTCGGCCAGCAGCTCGTCCGGGCCCGCGACCTCGAGAAGGGCTTCTCGCTCTTCCGGTCCTGCCGGTTCCCCGAGGTGCCCCGCGAGTTCGTCATGGCGCAGGCGCGGTACGCCTACCTCTGCAACCGCCACGAAGACGGCCGCCTCTTCGTCCGGCCGTTCTTCGAGGCGTACCGGCAGCTCAAGATTCTGGACGACCACTTCCTCTACGTCCGGGGCCTGCCCTTCTTCGGCCGCGCCTGGGGCCACCTCGCCGCCTTCTGCATACTCTCAGGCGACCTGGAGGAGCTGGAGACGGTCACGCGATGGGTCGCGGAGAACGGCCTCGACTACGATGTCGGCTTCCTCCAGGCGGAGCTCGCCGCCGGACGCGACGACAACCCCGGTCTCCTGCTCGAGGCCCTGGAGAAGCGGCTCGGCGGCCTGCCGGAGGAGAGCGCCCCCTCCGGCTACACGCGCCTGTGCATCGCGGTCGCGAAAGCGCGCACGGCGGAGACGCGGGACGCGGCCGAAACAGCCCTCTCCGGCGTCACGCTCACCGGGCAGGACGTCCCGTGGCTGGAGGACATCCGGACGCTCGCGCAGGCCGAGACCGCCCGCCGTTTCGGCTTCCCGGCCGACGAAGACGCGCGCGTCCGCGCTTTCCTGGCGCGCCAGCCGATGCTGTTCGAGCCCGACATCGCCCTGACCTTCCACCTGCTCCGCTATCAGGAGCTCTTGAAACCGCGCGTAGCGTGGCCGTGACCGCAAGCCTGCGGGGTTGCGCTTCGCGCCCCCTGCCCGTCGGTCACCCGACCCGACATGGAGCCCGCGCTACCGCAATTCCCGATCGAGGACGCCTATGCGCACGCTCGCCCTGCTCGCCCTCCTGGCCGCCGCCTGTTCCGGACCCGACCCCGCGTCCGGGGCGGCTCCACAGGCGCAGGCCCGGTCCTTCGACGTGGTCGTCGTCGGCGGCACTCCCGGCGGCATCATGGCCGCAGTCGCCGCTGCCCGGGGCGGGCGAACCGTCCTCCTCCTCGAGCGCACCGCCCACGTCGGCGGCCTGCCGGCCAACGGCCTGGGCGCCACCGACATCGCCACCCGCGGCGCCACCGGAGGTCTCTTCCTCGAGTTCGTCTCCCGCGTCCGCGCCCGGTACGTCGCGACCTACGGCGAAGGATCCCCCCAGGTCAAGGACTGCAGCGACGGCTACCACTTCGAGCCCTCCGTCGCGGAGCGGGTCTTCGAGGCGATGCTGGCGGAGCACCCCGCGATCGCCGTCCTCCGCCACCGCCAGTTCGACGCGCGCCCGGAGTGCGTGACGCTCGAGGCCGGCCGCCTCGCCGCGATCCGCGTCACGGACCGGGCGACCGGCGCCGTCGAGGCCTATGCCGCGAAGGTCTTCGTCGACGCCACCTACGAGGGCGACCTCGCCGCCGCCGCCGGAGCCCCCTTCCGCAGCGGGCGCGAGGGACAGGGCGAATTCGGGGAGCCCATGGCCGGCCGGATCTACAAGGCCTGGGGCGGCCCCGTCGGCGAGGGCTCCACCGGCGAGGCCGACCGGACCGTCCAGGCGTACAACTACCGCCTCTGCCTCACGACGCGGCCCGACAACCGCGTCCCGATCCCGAAGCCGGCGGCGTACGACCGCGGGGAGTACGCCTCCCTCGCCGACGACATCCGGCTCGACCGCGCCACGGGCCAGGTCGGCGGCGAGAAGGCCTGGGACGGCATCGGCCGCGTCGTCAACATGGTCACGCTCCCCAACGGCAAGACCGATGCCAACAACCAGCACCTCGCCTTCCTCTCCACCGACCTCCCCGAGGAGAACTACCCGTGGCCGACGGCCGACTGGGCCTGGCGAGACCGGTACGCCGAGCGGCTGCGCGACTACACCCTCGGGCTGCTCTGGTTCTGCCAGAACGACCCGGCGCTCCCGGAGGACTTCCGCGCGCGCTGCGCCGCGTGGGGCTTCGCGAAGGACGAATACGCCGACAACGGCCATTTCCCCCGTCAGGTCTACGTCCGCGAGGGGCGGCGCGTCGAGGGCGCACACCTCTTCACCGCCCACGACGCCCTCCCCGCAAAAGGGAGCGTCCGGCCGCCGCTGCACGCCGACAGCGTCACCGCCAGCCACTACGCCCTCGACTCGCACGCCGTCCGCAAGCGGGAGCCGGGGCGCGTCCACCTCGACGGATTCTTCAGCCACGGCACGAAGCCCTACACCGTCCCGTTCGGCGTCATCGTCCCGAAAAGGGTCGAGGGACTTCTCACGCCGGTCCCCGTCTCGGGCACCCACGTGGGCTTCAGCACGATGCGGATGGAGCCCTGCTGGATGGCGCTCGGCCATGCGGCGGGGACGGCGGCCGCAGTGGCGATCGCCGACGGGACGAGCGTGCGCCTGGTCGACCGCGCCAAGGTCCAGCGCGAGCTGCTCCGTCAGAAGGCCGTCCTCATCTACTACAAGGACGTCCCGCCAGGCCATCCCGCCTTCGAGGCGGTGCAGCTCTTCGGCTTGCGCGGGCTGCTGCCGGGATGGGAGGCAAAACCGGAGGCGGCCGTGACGGACGAGGAGGCCGCGCGGTGGTGCGCTGCGGCGGGCGTCCCGAGGCCGGCGGGCGCGCGGACGCGGGGAGAGCTGCTGAAGGCGCTTTACGAGGCCGGAAGACGGTGACAGCCAGCGAAGGGCTTTCGCGTCGAGCGCCCAGCGCGCGGCAGAGCCGCAACGGAAGGGAACCGCCGAAGGCCGCCGATGGAAGCCGGCCCCCTTGCCGTCGGCGTGAATCGACGTTTTCATATTCTTCCCATGGCAACAGAGATTCTCAAATTAGCACTACGGCGCAGAGCGTCCGGCGCGGAGCGTGGCATCCCCTTCTGGTTTATCAAACCAGCATAACCGGTCGAGGATGGACTGCGACGGACGGCCTGCCGGGTATGTCTTTACGCTGGGATGGCCGGCCACTAAGATAGATCCAGTCGGCTAGCCGTTGGGGGGGATCCGATGACAGAGACTGCCCGGTGGTTCCTATATCTTGACGACAAGATATACGGCCCCTTTACCCGCGAGCAGATCCAGGCCGTACTGGAGGTGAAGCGGGCGGACGCGGAAACGCCCGCGTGCGCGGATGGGGAGGAAACCTGGCTGCCCCTGGCCGACGCCCTGTCCGACCTGTTCGATCTGCCGATCGAGGCGCTGCAGCCCGAGGAGACGGAGAGCGAAATGCAGTTGGAAGCCGCGCCCGAGGCCGGCTCCCAGGATGCGCCGCCCCC
>CAYUME010000344.1:0-5756 GCA_964445475.1 uncultured Planctomycetia bacterium | reverse complement strand
GAGAAACAGGGCCACGCCACCCGCCGCGGGCGGCACAGGTATCCTGCGGCGCCCCTGCGCTCCGCCCCGAGACCCTTTCCAGGCGAATCGGCTTCAACGTTATAGCCTATCAATGACCGGCGGGCGGACCTCATGTCCCTTCCTCTCCCCGGCGCCGGCCCCGAGCCGGCGGGCGATGGCGCAAGGCGCGACCCCCCAGCCCTTCAAAAATTCCTCCGTTTCACGTTCTCTTCATGCGCCATCGCGTAGTGTCCGCCCATCCGGGGCGCGTTGTCTATCCCGCTTGCGCGGGAGGCCGCCCCGAAAGACATCCCTTTGAAAGGGGACGCAGATGGGCAAGCCGGGTATCGCGGGTTGTTGCAGGCTCGTGGCACCGATCGTCGCGGCCGCTCTCCTGATCGTCCTGTCCGGCACCGACACCGCTTTCGGCGGCGACAAGGAGAAAGGCAAGGCCCCGGCCGTGGATCTCGGGAAGGCCTCGATCTCGCTGGTCGACGCCATCTCCCGGGCCGAAGCCAAAACCGGTGGCAAGGCCCTCGAGGCCGAGGTGGAGGCCGAGGACGGCAAGGTCGTCATCGAGGTCGAGACCCTCAAGGACGGCGTCGTCTCCGAGGTGAAGATCGACGCCGCGAGCGGCGAGATCCTGGGCGTCGAGGAGGAGAAGGAGAGCGAGAAGGAGGTCGAGAAGAAGGTCGCGGCCCTCCAGGCGTCGACCCTCTCGCTGGCCGGCGGCATCCTCAAGGCCGAGGCGGAGACGGGCGGCCGGGCGATCGAGGCCGAGCTGGAGGCGGAGAAGGACGGCGTGGAGCTCGAGGTCAAGGTCGTCAAGGACGGCGCCGAGCTCGAGGTGAAGATCGACGCGGCGACTGGCGCCGTCATCAAGATCGAAAAAGAGGGCGATGAGGACGACAAGGACGAGGACGACGACAAGGGCAAGAACTAAGCCGACCCGCATCAGGGGGGGAGGGCGGCACCCGTGCCGCCCTCCCCCCTGCTCCTTGTTGCACGCCGCAACCGTATCCACGACAACAGGATGCAGCCGCCCCTTCCGTGCGACTTCTTCATCTTCTCTTCATGTTGTCCTGTATAATAGGGAGTTGACGCCCATCGTGGCCACAGGGAGTCCCGCGCAGGCTGGCGAACAAGGCCAAACCGGACCTGACCGGGATCGAGGTCGAGCTCCCCAGGCGCGGCCGGAAGATCGAGGTGCACGTCGGCCCGAAGCGCGGCAAGATCGTCTCGACCGAGAACGAAGATAGCGCCGCAGATCATAGGGGGGCGGCAGCGGCGCTGCCGCCCCTTCCTTGTACTCCGACCCCGTATCCCGGGCTCTCATGCGCATCCTGATCGTCGAGGACGAGGCCGACCTGGCCCGCGCCGTCCGGAAGGCCCTCGAGGAGGAGGGCTTCGCCGTGGACGTCGCCCCCGACGGCGAGATCGGCCTCTACAACGCCCGAACGTGGGCCTACGATGCGATCGTCCTCGACCTGATGCTGCCCAAGCTGGACGGCTGGGAGGTCCTCCGGCGCCTCCGCGCCACGAAGGACACGCCGGTGCTCATCCTGACGGCCCGCGACGCCGCCGTCGACAAGGTGAAGGGGCTCAACACCGGCGCGGACGACTACCTGACGAAGCCGTTCGCCCTCGACGAGCTGCTGGCCCGCCTCCGGGCCCTCATCCGCCGCGCGGCGCGCCACCCCGCCCCCCGCATCCGGCTCGGCGACGTCGAGATCGACACGGCCGCCCGCACCGTGCGGAAGGGCGGCCAGGCCGTGGACCTGGCGCCGAAGGAGTACGCCGTCCTCGAGCTGCTCGCCCTGCGCCGCGGGACGCTGGTGACGCGGACGCTGCTCTACGACCACATCTATGACGAGTCGGGCGACACGCTTTCCAACGTCGTGGACGTCTACGTGGCCAGCCTCCGGAAGAAGCTGGGGAAGGATCTCGTGAAGACCCGCCGCGGGGAGGGGTACATCGTCGATGTTTAAGTCGATCCGCTGGACCCTGCTCTTCTGGTACGCCCTGATCTTGGCGGCGGTCCTGGGGGCGTTCGGGACGACCCTCTATCTCGCCCAGCGGCGCTCCGCCCTCCAGGAGATCGACGCGCGCCTCCGGGCGCACGCGGAGGCCCTCGCCGGCGCGGCGGAGTGGGATCCCAACGGGAGACGCGACCACGGCGACACCCCGGACGGCGGCGGGCGGGCCGAGGGCGGTCGCGCCGGCAAGCTGGAGATGGAGTTCTCGGAGCACTATCTCGCGGCCTTCCGGAAAGGGGACCACGACGACCCCTACTACGTCATCTGGGGCCCCGGCGGCGAGATCGTGGACCGCTCCCACCCCGGCAAGATCCCCCGGCCGGAGCGAACCGGTCTCCGCGAGCGGGACCGCCGCCGCGAGGTCGCGGCGGCGGGGCGGGACGGGCTGACGATCCTCGTCGGGCAGCGCACGCACAAGGCGATGGAGCGCCTCCGCGAGTTCATGGGCGTCGCGATCGGCGTCGGCGCCGCGGTGCTCGTGCTGGCGCTGGCCGGCGGCTGGTTCCTGGCCTCGCGCGCCCTCGCCCCCGTCCGCCGAATCAGCGAGGCCGCGTCGTCCATCTCCGCCTCGAACCTCTCCCGGCGGATCGACGTCGCCCGAACCGAGAACGAGCTGGGAAAGCTCGCGGGGACGCTGAACGACACGTTCGACCGGCTCGAGGCGGCCTTCGACCGCCAGGCGCGATTCACCGCCGACGCCTCGCACGAGCTGCGCACCCCGCTCTCCATCGTCCTCTCCCACGCCGAGCTCGCCCTCCGGAAGGAACGGGCACAGGAGGAATACCGTGACGCCCTGGGGACCTGCCTCACGGCCGCCCAGCGGATGCGGGGGATCGTGGACGGCCTGCTCACCCTCGCCCGCGCCGACACCGGCGAGGTGCGCCTGAAACAGGAGGCCGTGGACCTCCGCCGCCTGATCGAGGAGACGGCGTCGCTGCTCCGCCCGATGGCGGAGAAGGCCGGCCTCGCGCTGTCGATCGCGGCGGAGGACGTCCCCGCCGTCGGCGACCCCGACCGCCTCCGCGAGGTCGCGACGAACCTGCTCACGAACGCCATCCGCTACAACCGGCCGGGGGGCCGGGTCGAGGCGTCGCTGCGCGCGGAGGGGGGCGAGGCGGTGCTCGCCGTCGCGGACACCGGCATCGGCATTCCGGAGCAGGACCAGCCCCATCTCTTCGAGCGGTTCTACCGCGTGGACAAGGCCCGGTCGCGGGACGCGGGAGGGAGCGGCCTCGGCCTCTCGATCGCGAAGTGGATCGTGGAGGCGCACGGCGGGACGATCGCGTTCACCAGCCGCGAGGGGGAGGGGTCGACGTTCACCGTGCGCCTGCCGCGCGGCGCGCCCGGCGGCACCGGAACCGCTCCCCCCCCCGGCGCCCCGACGCCGGCCTGACACGCCCGGGACCGCCGCACGACATGAAGCGGGGGAGCCCCCCCCGGAATGCCCGCGGCTTGCCGGGGACACCTCGCGAGCCCCCGGCAAGCGCGACCACAACGGGGCACCCCGCACGATCCACCCCGGAGGGGCTTGCGGAGCGGACCCGGAAACGCGTCAGCGCCCTGCGCCGCCGCGCGCGGCGTCCACCGGCTCGCGGCCGGCAAGCGCGAGATAGGAGAGAAGGGCCCCGAGGTTCACCGCCCCGAGGGCGAGCTTGACGGCGTTGGGGAGCGGCGAGGGAGAGAGAACGGCTTCGACCCATGCCGCGACGACCAGCATCGCGATGACGCCGAACATGAGCAGGCCGGCCTCCCGCGCCGCCGAGACGAGGGCGTCCTTCCGGGTCATCCGGCCGGGGTTGACCAGTGCGAAGCCGATGCGGATCCCTGCCGCCCCCGAGATCACGATCGCAGCCAGCTCGAGGCCGCCATGCGGCGCCACAAAGGACCAGAAGTTCCAGGAGAGCCCGTTCTGGTGGATGGCGGCCGCAACGCCGCCGAGGATCGCCCCGTTGACGGCCAGGATGTACATCGTGCCCAGCCCGAACAGGATCCCCGTCGCGAAACACAGGAACGAGACCTGGATGTTGTTGGCGATGTAGAACGAGCCGGCGACGGCCTGCATCCCTGTCGGGCGGGCCTCCTTCCCGAACGTGGGACCGAAGCTCTCCTCGACCTGTTCCAGGTAGCCGGGCGGGGCGAACGCCGGGCCGAGCAGGGGATTGACGGAGACGGCGATGCCGGCGGCCAGGGCGGTGCCGACCAGCAGCGCCGCCGCGGCCACGATCAACCTCGCTTCCCGGCGCACCGCGCGGGGAAAGCCCGACCGGAAGAAGTCCAGCACCCGTCGGGCCGGGAAGGCCCTCGCCGCATAGACCCGGAAGTGAACCTTGCCGACTAGGCCGTTCAGATAGTCCACGAGGGGCCGGCTCAGCTTGAGCATGCGGGCCCGGGCCAGGTCGCTGGTGACCTTCCGGTAGAGCGCGATGAAGGAGAAGAGGTCCATCGCCGAGAGACGCTCCGCCCGGCGGTCGAGCCGGGTCGCGTACGCCTCGAGGCGGTCCCAGTCCCGCTTGTTGCGCCGGATGAATAGGGCCTCGTTCACGACCGGTCCTCGGGTGGAATAAGCGGCGGCGCCTCGCCGGAGGACGCCTCAGCCTGTTCGTCGTTCTGCCGGCAGGCCGCGAGCAGCGTCTGGAGGAACCGCTCGGGATGCTTCGCCTCCACGCCCAGCTCGCCCGCCAGCGTCCGGGCGATCTGCCGGGCGATCCGGTGCCGCGCACCGGGCTCGAGGGAATGGCGGCGGACGAGAAAGTCCTCGACCAGACGGACCTGCTCTGGCGTGAGGCGGTGCGCCCCGACGCTCCGGAGCGCCGCCACGGACTCCTCGGACCCGGCCGATCGCAGCTGCTGCGCGCTCACCCGGGCGGGCGCCTCCAGCTTCGGCCGGTCCCGGATCACGAGGGTCCCCGCCACGTAGTCGCCGATCCGCTTGTATCGCCGGTTCAGGACCATGACGGCCAGGCCCAGGAAATAGCCGCCGGGCAGGAAGTCGACGACACGAAGGAGGTTGCGGACGACGACAACGGACGGGGTCAGGGCGTAGCCGCCCTCCTGGATCACGCGCATGCCCAGGCTGCGCTTCCCCGGCGACTGGCCCTGCCAGTAGAGCTCGAAAAGGATCGGGTACCCCCACAGCAAGACGAAGGCGGCGAGGATGGCGCCGGCGACGGCCCAGGGACCGGTCACGCCGGGTCTCACGCCCCCCACGACCAGGACAAGCAGGACGAGAGCGAGAAGCCCGAGCCCCACCCACATCGCGTCGATCAGCGCGGCGATGATCCGCGATCCGAGCCCGGCCAGCTCGTACTCGAAGACCACGTGCTCGGGCGTCTCGATGACGACGACGTCCCGGTCCACACGATCCCCAGTCATGTCGCATCCTCCCGGCCGTTACCGCCCTGTCGCCCGGCCCGATGTCAATGCGGCCGCAGGTCAGAGCAGCTGGCGGGCCTTCAGGTCGAGGTACTTGTTGATCAGGTCGAGGGGAACGCGCCCCGCCGGCGCGTCGATCACGTGTACGCCCTGCCGCTGGAGGTTCTGGAGGGTGCGGGCGCGGGCGAGCAGGAGATGGGCCGCGGCCCCCTTCCGGTAGACGTCCTCTGCATCGCGGGGCACGACCCGGGCGGCGTCGGCCGTCTCATGGTCGCCAACGGCCACGCAGAGGGGGATGTGGCGACGTCCCATCGCCCGGAGGCTGGCCGAGACGAGCCCCGACGTCTC
>CAYUME010000343.1:0-5762 GCA_964445475.1 uncultured Planctomycetia bacterium | reverse complement strand
CGCGCGCCGTCGGCGGCGACGACCACCATTTCCGGTTCGTCCAGCTGCCCTTCAACCTCGCCATGGCGGAGGCCGCCGGCTACCCGAACCAGCTCGTCGGAAAGGAAGCCCACGCCCTGCTCGACGCGGCGGCGCACCACGGGATCACGGTCGTGGGGAGCGCGGCGCTCCTCCAGGGAGAGGTCCCCGCTCGGATGCCCGGGACGATGGAGGAGCGGATCCCGGCCTGCGAGACGAACGCCCAGCGCGCGATCCAGTTCGCCCGCTCCGCGCCGGGCCTGGCCTCCGCCCTCGTCGGCATGGCCCGGAAGGAGCACGTCGCGGAGAACCTCGCCCTGGCGGGGCGGCCGAAGATGTCGCGGGAGGCGTTCGTGGGCGTGTTCTGCGAAGAGGGCCCGCCGACGCTCGACGTCTGACCGACCGCGACGGGCGCCGCTCACCGGTGCCAGCGCGCCGAGTCGCCGCCCTTCACCCACCACCAGCAGAGGCAGAACCACGCGGCGCCGAGCAGCCAGCCGGCCAGGACGTCGGTGAGGTAGTGGACGCCCAGGTAGACGCGGGAGAGCCCGACCAGGAACGGGATGACGGCCAGGACGGTCTCGCGGATGGAGCGACCGACCCCGCGCTCCAGGAGACGTCGGCCGGCCACGATCGCGAGCAGGCAGAGGACCATCGTCCCCGCCGCATGACCGGACGGAAACGCGAACCCCGTCTCCCCGGCCAGGGCGGCCGCGGCGTCCGGCCGGGCCCGTCCCACCCCCCACTTGAGCAGCTCGATCCATCCGCCCACGGCCAGCATGGCGAGGGTGCCCGGCGCGACCCGCCGCTCGCGCAACGCCCAGGCGCAGAGGGCAATGAAGCCCAGGAGAACAGCCACCACGTAATACCGGCCGAGAAAGCTGAGCACGTGAGCCGCGCCGGTCATGCCCGCCCCCTGCACCGACGCCGCCCAGCGCGCCGCCAGGGCATCGGGACCGATCGGCATGCCGTCCCGGAGGGCCACCATCAGCCAGAGCACGCCGAAGAGCAGAAGCGCGGCCCCCGCATACGCCAGCAGCCAGGCGCGCGCCCCCGCGAAGGGCGGCGGCCGCTTCGTCTGATAGGCGTCGATGAGCAGACCCGACATGGGTTCATCCTTGACCCGTGCCGCTCGGGCGATTAGCATCGGCAGGCGACGACCATATTATAGAAGAAGGCGTTTCTCTACCAACGATTATTGCCCGCAAACCGTTTCTTCTTTACCCCCCCGGCCGGGGGACCTCGGGAGCCCTCCGTGCGTCACATCCTCAGGATCCGCGCGGCCTTGACGCTTCTCGTCTTCGTCGCCGCGGCCGGCACCGTCGCCCATGACGCGCGAGCCGGAGACGCACCCGCCGGAAGCCCCCCCGCGAAGGAAAACACCCCTCCGCCCCCCGCCCTTGACGCGGGCTCCCTCCGCGGCTGGCTCCTGCTCGGCGCCATCCCGCGCGACGATGCCGCCACGCGCCTCTCCGCGCCCGCCCTGCCCGACGAGCCTTCCGCCGCGCCGAAAGCGGGCGACACCGCGGAGGGACTGGCCTGGAAGCTCCACCGGGCCCTCTCGGACACCGTCGACCTCGCCGCCCCCGAGGCCGGATTCGCCTACCGCAACAATGCCGTCGCCTTCGCCTTCGCCTACGTGCTCTGCCCCGAAGCGAGGGAGGCCCGGCTCCGCCTCGGCACCACCGGGGGGGTCGCCGCCTGGATGAACGGCGAGCCGGTCTGGTTCCTCGACACGGTCCGCCCCCTCACGCCCGACGAGGACGATGTGCCGGTCCGGTTGCATCCGGGGTGGAACCTCCTGCTCCTGAAGCTCGCCCAGGGATCGGGACCGTGGGCCTTCACGGCGCGCTTCACGGAGGCCTCCGGCCAGCCGATCCCCGGACTCCAGTGCGTCCCGGAACCGACGGCCGCCCGGCCGCCCCTGCCCTCCTTTCCCCCCCACGGCGTGCAGGGTCTCGATTGCGACGTCCTCTTCCCGACAGCCGGCCCGGACGGGACGGTCCGCATCGGCCTGTCGATCCGCCTGCGCAACCTGACCCCCGAGGCCGTCGCCAACGCAACGGTCAGCCTGAACACCGACCCGAAGACCCCGCTCGGCGGTGTGCCCTGGCCGGAAACGGGCCCGATCCCTCCCTGGGGACGGAAGGCGGTCCGGATCGACCTCCCGCTGAAGGACCTCCTCGTCCTGGCGGGCGGAAGCGGGCCGGGGATGGACATCACCAGCGGCGGCGCCTCCCGGTTCGCCGGGTTCGGCGCCGACTTCCCGGTCCGGGCCCTGCTGGGGCTCCTCGCCCCGATCCGCGTCGGGGCCTGGCGCGTCCTGAACCAGGACGACAAGGGGGCGGCAGAGGCGAGCTTCCCGGGGGACGCGGGCCTGCCGATATCGGCCCCCGACGCGGAGGTGACGCCCGCGGCGCCGTCCCTGTGGCTTCGGGCACGGATGGCGGTCCCGGGTCCGCTGTCGGGAGCGCCGTTCGCCCTGGCCGCCGGCCACGCCGGCCTGCGGACGACGGTCTTCGTCAACGGCGCCCCGCTGGGGGAGGCCAAGGGGCCGGAGTCCCCTCTGCCGCTCCACGCCGGCCCTTCCGAGCACGTGATCGCGGTGAAGGTGGATCCGGCGGGAAGCCGGCCGATTCGCCTCCCGTCCGCGGAGATCGTCCTGGCGGACGACGCGGCACGTTTCTGCGCCCGCAACCTCGAGCCGTGCGTGACGCTCTTCCCGGACCTGCGGGACCCGGTCCGGGCGGAAAGCGCCGGGGCCCTGCGCGCGCTCCTCGAAGGCGGCTCCAAGCCCTTCGCGGAAGCCCTGGCCCGGCTCAACGACCGCCTGCGGCAGCAGGCCCGGGGGCTCAAGGATTTCACCGTCTGGTATGTCGGATGCTCGCACATCGACCTCGCCTGGCTCTGGCGCCGGGAGGAGTCGGTCCGCCTCGCCCGGGATGCGTTCGGCCAGGCGATCCAGCTGGCGGCGGAATACCCGCGCTTCACCTACGCGCAGGACCAGGCCGCCCTCTACGCGGCGGTGGAGCAGCACGCCCCCGATCTCTTCGCGAAGATCCGCCAGGCCGTCCAGGCCCGTCGCTGGTCCGTCGTCGGGGGGATGTGGGTGGAGGCGGATCCGAACCTCCCCTCCGGCGAGTCGCTCGCCCGCCAGATCCTTCACGGCCAGCGCTATTTCCAGCGGAAATTCGGGGCGGGGGCGACGATCGCCTGGATACCCGATGCGCCGGGGCCCAGCGCGCAGTACCCGCAGCTGCTGCGAAAGGCGGGGATCGACAGCTGCCATGTCGTACGCGGGGCCGGGGGGCGCCCCCTCTTCTGGTGGGAAGGCCTGGACGGGACCCGGCTCCTCGCGCACGCCGTGCCGCCGCAGCCGCCCACCCCCGCTTTCGTCCGGGAGCTCCGGGAGGCGGAGCGCCACGCGCCGATCTACCTGCAGCCCTACGGGACGAACGCCCCCGGGGGGGGGCCCACGCGCGACGACCTCCGGCGCATCGACGACCTGCGCGGGCGGGAGATCTTTCCCACCGCCGACTGCGGCACCCCTGAGGAGTTCTTCGCCCGCGTGTCCGGCACGGCGAAAAACCTTTCCACGGTTCGGGGCGGCCTGACCGACGACGCCTCCGGAACCTGGACCACCCGCGGCGAGATCAAGCAGGCCAACCGGCGCAACGAGGGGCTGATCGCCGACGCCGAGACCGCCGCCGCCCTCGCCCACGAGGCGGGCCGCCCCTTCGACCGCACCCCCCTCCACCGCGCGTGGAGCCTTTTGCTCTTCAACCAGGCCCACCACATCCTCGGCGGCACGGCCGTCCACGACGTCTTTGAGGATGCGGAGAGCGACCATGCGGAGCTCGCCGCGGAGGCCCGGCGCACCCTCCACGCCGCCCTCGACGCCCTCGCCGCCCGGCTCCCGACCGCGGGGAACGGCACCCCGGTCGCGGTCTTCAACCCGCTCCCCTGGACCCGGACCGACGTCGCCGAGACGGATGTCCTCCTCGAAGGCCCGCTCCTCACCCTCGCCGTCTTCGACGACGAGGGGAACGAGGTGCCGAGCCAGGTCATAGCCCCCCGCCCGGCCGGCCCCGTCCGACTCCTCTTCCTCGCCCGCGACGTCCCCGCCGCCGGTTTCCGCATCTACCACGCCCGGGACGCCGGTGACCGGAAGAAGGCCTTCCCGCCCGTCCAGGTCGCGGGGGAGGGCGCCTCGATCGAGACCGACCGGTGGCGCCTGTCGCTCGACACCGCCTCGGGCGGCTTCCTGCTGCGCGACATGAAGCACGGACGCGACGCGGTCGTCGCGGCCCCCTCCGGGGAAGCCCTGCCGGACGTCGCCCCGAAGCCCCCCGGCGGCAACCGGCTCCAGCTCTTCGGCGACCGCGGGGCGGACAGCGCCCGCACCATCACCTACACCGGCGAGCGGTGGGACCTCGACCGCGGCGCGAAGGTCCGGGTCCTCGAAGCCGGCCCCGTCCGTGCCGTCGTCCGCATCGTCCGGACCTTCCAGGACGAACGGCCGGACTACACCTTCGGCGCCCTGACCACCCTTCAGCAGGACCTCGTCGTCTACCGCGACCTCGACCGCATCGAGATCCGGCACGAGGTCGACTGGAACGAGCGCTACAAGATCCTCAAGCTCGCCTTTTCCGCCGGCGTCAAGGCCGCGTCCGTCGCCGCCGAGGTCCCCTACGGCGTCGTCGAGCGGCCGGCCGATGGGACCGACCGGCCCGCCGGGACCTGGTTCGACGCCTCGGAGGAGACCTACGGCGTCGCGATCCTGAACGACGGGCGGGCCGGCTTCGACGCGACCGGGTCCCTCCTGCGCGTCCACCTGCTCCGGAGCCCCTTCGACATGGACCCCGCGTCGGACCGGGGCCTCCACCGGTTCGCGGTCTCCCTCCTGCCCCACGCCGGGGACTGGCGCCGCGCGGCGATCCCGCGCCGGGGCCGCGAGTTCAACCGCCCCCTCCGGGCGTGGACCGTACGCCCGCACGCCGGGACGGTCAAGGCCGGCCTCCCGCTCGTCGCGGTCGAGCCGGAGAACGTCGTGGCCGACGCGGTGAAGCGGGCGGAGGACTCCGACGCGCTGATCGTGCGGATCGCGGAGATGCACGGCGCCACGGGGACGGTCGCGCGCCTCCGCCTCTGGCGCGACGCGGCAAAGGCGGCCGAGACCGACCTCCTCGAGCGGGAGGGGCCCGCCCTCCCCGTCAGCGGGCCCGCCGTCGAGGTCCTGATCCGGCCGTTCGAGGTCAAGACGATCAAGGTCGAGCTGCCGTGAGCGCGACCCCGGCCGAAAAAAAACCCCCGGCGCCCGCCGGGGGTTTCGTGGCTCGGGTCGGCGTCCGGCACGCTATTTCTCGTCGTCCATCGGCGGCATCCCGGCGGGAAGCTTCATGCCGCCCGCGGGGGCCGGCTTCGGGACGAAGACGGCGTCGTCGATCCCCTTGTTGACCGCGTGGTCCTTCACCGTGTATCCCCCGCCGCCCTGCGCGCCCGTCATGGTGGCGGACTTGACCAGCCAGATCGAGTCGACCTGCGCGTACTGCAGCTTCATCGTCGCGTTCTGCATCTTGGCGCCGCCGCCGGTCGCGGCGACGGACACCTCGCTCATCACCAGCTTGCCGTCCTTCTCCTCGAATTTCAGGTCCGACATGCTCGTCCGCTGGCCCTTGAGGACGCTGCCCATCTTGACGGGAGTCGCTTTCGCGTCGACCCACATCTCCATCACCTCGGGGACG
>CAYUME010000342.1:1823-5780 GCA_964445475.1 uncultured Planctomycetia bacterium | reverse complement strand
GCCTTCACCTACGCGCCCAGCCCGGGCGTGCCCGAGATCCGCACGCTCTGGAAGGAGCAGCAGGGCCGGAAGAACCCGGGCCTGGCCGGCAAGGCCTACAGCAATCCCGTGGTCACCAACGCCCTGACGCACGGCCTGAGCATGGCGGCCTATCTCTTCGTGGACGAGGGCGACACGATCATCCTGCCCGACCTGTACTGGGAGAACTACGACCTGACCTTCGGCATCACGTACGGGGCCCGGCTCGACACCTTCGAGACGTTCACGCCCGAGGGGGCCTTCAACATCCGGGGGCTCCGGCAGAAGCTGTCGCAGGGCACGGGCAAGAAGATCGTGCTCCTCAACTTCCCCAACAACCCCACGGGCTACACGCCCCGGGAGCCGGAAGCCGTTGAGATCGCCGCGGCCTTGAAGGACGCCGCCCAGGCGGGCAACCGGGTCGTGGTGCTCATCGACGACGCCTATTTCGGGCTGGTCTTCGAGCCGGGCGTGGCCCGGCAATCGATCTTCGTCCCGCTGTGCGACACGCATCCCAACCTGATGGCCGTGAAGCTGGACGGCCCCACCAAGGAAGACTATGTCTGGGGCTTCCGCGTGGGCTTCATGGCGTTCGGCATCCAGGGGGGGACGGCCGAGGCGTATGCGGCCCTGGAGGCCAAGGCCGCGGGCGCGGTGCGCGCCACCATCTCCAATGCCAGCATGCTGGGCCAGTCGCTTCTGGTGGCGGCCTGGTCCACGGACTCCTACGAGCGCGAGAAGCAGGAGAAGCACGCGACGCTCAAGCAGCGCTACGAGAAGATCAAGTCCATCCTGGCCGCGCACCCCGAGTACGGCGAGGTCTTCTCGCCCCTGCCCTTCAACTCCGGCTATTTCATGTGCCTCCGCCTGAAGAAGGGGAACGCCGAGGCGGTGCGCCAGAAGCTGCTCAAGGACCACGGCACGGGCGTCATCGCCTTCGGTCCGTTGGTGCGCCTGGCCTTCTCGTCCACGCCCGCCGGGAAGCTGGAAGCGCTCTTCGACAATGTGTACCGGGCGGCGAAGCCGAGCTGAGTCCGGGGGGGGCCGCCCGGGACTCCGTGACGCCCGTCTTCGTCCGGAAGGCCCGTCCCCCGCGCGCGCGGGGTCCCTTTCCCTTGCCCCCGTTCGCCGCGTTCCCTATACTGCCCCCCCGACGCCACCGGCTCGCGATGTGAGAGCGGGTGAAGCGGTCGCCCCCCGATATCCCCCACCGGAGGTGGCCCCCATGCACACGGTCGAGAAGATCGGCGGCACCAGCATGTCCGAGTTCGGCATGGTGCTGGACAACCTCATCCTCGGCAAGCGCCCCGCCAGCCGGTGGTACAACCGCATCTTCGTGGTCAGCGCCTACGGCGGCATCACCAACCTTCTCCTCGAGCACAAGAAGTCCGGCGAGCCCGGCATCTACGCCCGCTACGCCGCCGGCGACGCCACGTGGGTCGACGCGCTCGAGCGCACCAAGGCCCGCATGGGCGAGATCAATGCCGGCTTCGCCGGCCTGGGCCTGAACGTCGCCGAGGCCGACCGGTTCGTCCGCGAGCGCCTCGACGGCGTCCGCGACTGTCTCAAGGACCTGATGCGCATCGTCTCCTACGGCCACTTCACCGTCGCCCAGCACCTGCCCGCCGTGCGCGAGATGCTGGCCGCCGTCGGCGAGGCCCACTCCGCCTGGAACTCGGTGGACATCCTCCGCACGCGCGGCGTCAACGCCGTGCTCGTCGACCTGTCCGGCTGGCGCGACACGGGGCACCTGCCCTTCGACGAGGTCATCCGCCAGGCCTTCGCCGACCTCGACCTGGCGAGCTGCCTGCCCATCGTCACCGGCTACACCAAGTGCGCCGAAGGGATCATGGCCACCTTCGACCGCGGCTACAGCGAGATCACGTTCAGCCGGATCGCCGTCATCACCCGCGCCGCCGAGGGGGTCATCCACAAGGAGTTCCACCTCTCCAGCGGCGACCCCAAGCTCATCGGCAAGGACCGCGTCCGCATCATCGGCCACACCAACTACGACGTGGCCGACCAGCTCGCCGACCTGGGGATGGAGGCCATCCACCCCAAGGCCTCCAAGGGCATGGAGCGCCTCCAGATCCCGATCCGGGTCAAGAACGCCTTCGAGCCCGACCACCCCGGGACCCTGATCCGCCACGACTACCAGAGCATCAACCCGCGTGTCGAGATGATCACCGGCCGCAAGAACCTGCTGGCCGTCGAGCTGGTCGACCCCGACATGGTCGGTCAGAGCGGCTTTGACTACCGGATCCTGAAGCACCTCGCCGACTGGGACATCAGCTATGTCGCCAAGAACACCAACGCCAACACCATCACGCACTACATCGGGGCGGAGGAGCCCCACCTCGAGGAGTGCCTCGCGGCGCTGCGCGCCGACTTCCCCGGCGCCACGATCCGCACCGTCACGGTCGCCCTCATCTCCGCCATCGGCTCCAACATGAAGGTCCCCGGGTTCATGTCGAAGGCCGCCCGCGCCCTCGCCGATGCCGGCATCAACATCCTCGCCGTCGACCAGTGCATGCGCCAGGTCAACATGCAGTTCATCGTCACCGAGAAGGACTTCGACGCCGCCCTCGTCGCCCTCCACCGCGGCCTGGTCGAGACCGCCGCGGAAGCGTGAGGCCTCCCCGCCGGCAGGCGGGACTTCCCGCGGCCGCGATGGGCCAGCTCATGGACTACATCCAGGGCCTGAATCCCCTCGGCAAGTGCTACGTCAGCGGCATCGGCTTCGACCGGGTCCATCATCCGCACGACCGGGAATCCACCTATGCCCAGGAGAAGGGGGTGTTCCCGGCCGCCATCTACCCGGTGCTGGCCCGGGGCGGCAAATGGAACCCGGCGAAGGACCCGTTCGCCGCGCAGCAGAAGTGAGCCTTCCCGCCTCGCCGGTCCGTCACGTCCCCGCCCGCCAGTCGACCACCACGCCGTCCACCTTCAGCCGTCCCCCTGCGCGATCCTCCTTGCCGCCCGGCGGCACCGCCACCAGCACCGCCGCCTGGTCGGGGGCGAGCGCGAGACGGTGGCCGTCCTGCGCCCCGCGGGCTACGAATCGCCCGGCGACCAGGTCGTAGAGGTCGGCCGGCTTCGCCAGGGCCACGTCCACCGTCTTCGGCTGGTCGTGCGGATTGTAATAGAGGAAGGTGGGGTGGGCCGGCGGGTGAAACCAGTCGGTGGCCACGCAGTCCCACCGCAGGATCCCCGGCACGTCGGTGGCCGCGACGATCCCGCCGAGGAAGCCGACGTGGTTGCCCATGTAGAGCGAAAGGTTGTTCGAGGTCTTTGAGAACCACTCCTGCTTCTTCGCAAGGTACTCCTTCGGCTCGGCCTTGGGGCAGTTCCAGCCGAGGCGGACGGGGTCGCCGGTGGCGTAGGGGCGGAATCGGCGCGCGTCGCTCCACTCCCATGGCGTCAGGGCCTCGTAGAAGAGCAGGCCTTTTGGATCCCACCGGTCCTTCCAGTCCTTGTGGTCCTGGTGGTCCCCGTCGAGGCCGTGGCCTTGGAGGAGGCGGGTCGAGACGGCGGCGTGGAGGGCGTAGCGGGCGATGGCGCGGGCGGTGCGGGGGGCGTAGCGCGCGACGGGGACGAGCCAGGCCGGGTTCTGGAGCGTGCCCATGGCGAAGGCGTGGAACGCGCGCTCCCGTTCATCCCATTTTGCCCCGTCGAGACCGTCGCACGTGACGCCGCCGAATCGTGCGCCTGCCGTCACCTGCCACGGGTGGCGTTTCCGGTCCCCGTCGCCGAACCACGCGGCCAGGACGCGGCCGAGGTCGATCGCGCCGCCGTGCTCGGCGTTCAGCCGCGCGGCCGACAGCGGTCCCATGACGTGGGTGATCTCGTACCGGCCGGGGTGGTCGACGTACCACTGCATCGCGGACCGGGCGCAGTCGAGCATCGCGCGGTCGCCCGTCAGCCTGTGGCCGACGAGGA
>CAYUME010000342.1:0-1813 GCA_964445475.1 uncultured Planctomycetia bacterium | reverse complement strand
GTCGAAGTCGGGCGCGTCGGGACAGCCCATGCCCCGTGCGACCTTCAGGAAGGCCTCGGCGGTCGTCCGCGCGTGTCGGGCGAAGTCCGGGTCGTCGGGATACTGGTCGGCGAACATCAACCCCATCGCCGCGCCCCAGTAGCCGTAGATGCCGGCGTGGACGACGGGGCCGCGCGTGCCGGGGGTGTGGCGGTAGATCCCGAGCCCGGGATCGTACCACGCCTTGGCGGCCGAAACCCAGTCGATACCGTGCAGCGCCCGTGCGTCGAGGCCGACGAGGCGGGCGCCGACGACGGCCGACAGGCAGGTGAAGATCTCGTCGCCGAGCCTTGGTCCGACGAAGGACGGCATCCGGAAGCCGTTCTTCCCGGGCTCGACGGCGACGAGGGGGTGGCCGTCCACCCGGACGGCGGGGTCGAGGACGAGATCGTAGTAGTCGCGGGCGACCTGCCGCCAGTCGCGGACGACGAGCGGCTCCGGAAGGCGGGGCATGCGCTCGACCGAGGGGATCGTGCCCGGCGGGGCGTCGGCGGCCGGGGCGGCCGTCGACAGGAGCAGCACGAGGGGGAACGCACGGGCGGTGCGCATGCAGAGGTCCCAGGCGGTCCATATGCCGGATGGTGCGTATCCTGCCGGCCAACGGCCTTCTTGTACCACCGGGCGACGGAAGGGCCAACACCGATCGGCGTTCGCGGCGGGCGCACTCCACGTTGTCCCGTGCGCCACCACAAACCCGCTGGCAATCGCCGCCGTCTTTGTGTACATCTCTGGCTTCCGTCACTCGGCCCATTCGGGGAATTCCACCATGTCCCAGGACGCCTGGACCCGCTTCCGTCAGCACCGCTGCCACGTGCCCTCGCTCGGCCTGACCCTCGACGTCAGCCGGATGGCCTTCCCGGACGACTTCCTCGCCCGGATGGCGCCGGCGATGGCGAAGGCGTACGAGGCGATGGAGGCGCTCGAGGCGGGGGCGGTGGCGAACCCGGACGAGAAGCGGCGGGTCGGCCACTACTGGCTCCGCGCCCCGCGCCGGGCGCCGGAGCCGGCGCTGGCGGCGGAGATCGAGTCGACGCTGGCGCGCGTCAAGGCCTTTGCGGCCGACGTCCACGCCGGGCGCGTCGCCCCGCCGGGCGGAGGCCGGTTCGAGCGCGTCCTCCTCGTCGGCATCGGCGGCTCCGCCCTCGGTCCCCAGTTCGTCGCCGACGCGCTCGGCGACCCGGCGGCGGACCGGATGGCGGTGACGACGCTGGACAACACCGACCCGGAGGGGGTCGCGCGGGCGCTCCAGCCCCTCGCCGGGGCGCTCGGCCGGACGCTGGCGATCGTTGTCTCGAAGAGCGGCGGGACGCCGGAGACGCGCAACGGGATGCTGCTCGCCGCGGAGGCGTACCGCGCCGCGGGGCTCGACATCGCCCGGCACGCCGTCGCGATCACGATGGCCGGTTCCGCGCTCGACAAGGAAGCGACGTCCCGGAACTGGATCGCGCGCTTCCCGTGGTGGGACTGGGTGGGCGGGCGGACGAGCGAGACGTCCGCGGTCGGGCTCCTGCCGGCGGCGCTGCAGGGGATCGACATCGACGCGCTGCTGGCGGGGGCGGCGGCGTGCGACGAGGCGACGCGCCTCCGCGACACCGCGCGCAACCCGGCGGCGCTCCTGGCGCTCATGTGGCACCACGCGACCGGCGGGGCCGGCCGCAAGGACATGGTCGACCTGCCCTACAAGGACCGCCTCGTGCGCTTCAGCCGGTACCTCCAGCAGCTCGTGATGGAGTCGCGCGGGAAGCGCCGCGACCTGCAGGGGCGGGTGGTCGAG
>CAYUME010000341.1:0-5784 GCA_964445475.1 uncultured Planctomycetia bacterium | reverse complement strand
CCGCGCGCCATCCGGAGGCCGAGGAAGACCGTCTCGAACATCCGCTGCTCCCGCGTCAGGTCCTCCTGCGTCGCGACGGGCGACTCGCCGGCCCGGAGGCGGCGGACATAGTCGGCGACGTCGGGGACGTTGGACCAGCGAAGGCCGAAGGCCGTGCCCTGGCGGCTCGGGAGAGCCGTCCCACCGCCCGGCGCGAAGGAGTGGGCCGCGGGGCCGAAGCCGAGATACGGGGCGCCGGTCCAGTACTTGATGTTATGCCGGCACGCGAAGCCGGGACGGGCGTAGTTCGAGATCTCGTAGCGCGCAAGCCCGGCCGCGCCCAGGATGTCGGCCGAGGCCAGGAGCATCTCCGCCTGGAGGGCGTCGTCGAGCGGGCGAACCTCGCCGCGGTGCACGGCTTCCGCCAGCGGCGTCCCGGGCTCGACCGTCAGCAGGTAGCCGGAGACGTGCTCGACACCGAGGTCGGCCGCGGCGCGGAGATCGGCCTCCCATTGCGCGAGCGCCTGGCCCGGCCGGCCGAAGATCAGGTCGAGGGAAACGTTCGGGAATCCGGCAGCGCGGGCGGCGCGGACGGCTTCCGCGGTCTCCGCGGCCGTATGGATGCGGCCGAGGAAACGGAGGGCGTCGTCGTCGAAGGACTGGGCGCCAAGGCTCAGGCGGTTGAAGCCGGCCGCGCGGAGCGCCGCGAGCGACGCGCGGTCGACGGTGCCGGGATTGGCTTCGAGGCTGATTTCCACGGCGTCCAGGGGACCGGGGGGGAGCGGGAGGAATCCGGCCCTGCGCATTTCACCCAGGATCCGTCCCAGCTGGCCCGGCGTCAGCCGCGACGGGGTGCCGCCGCCGACGAAGACGGTGTCGGCCCTCGTCGTGCGGGCGGGTGGGGCCCCTCGACTCGGGCGGCTCGGAGCCTCCTCGGCCGGCCGCCCTCGCTCAGGGGCCTCCTCGCTCGCCGCACAACGGCTCGCTTGGAGGATCTCCCGGCACACCGACTCGACGAACGCCTCGTGGAGCGCGGGGTCGGCCGAGGCGGCGGAGACGAACGCACAGTACCGGCATTTGCGGACGCAGAAGGGGACGTGGACATAAAGGCCGGCGGGAACCGGGATCGGTGCGTTTCGACTCGAGGATGCGCTATCGAGAGGCGGGCGGGAATCGAAATGCGTCATGGCGACGGTCTTCAGCTTCCGATCGGAATCGGTCTTCCCGAGGAAAGGGCGGGCCGCCTCGCGGTGTCGCTCGAGCCGATCCGCGCCCGTCGCCGACGACGAGCCGCCGATTCGCCCGGGCCTTCTGCGCTCGCGACGCGGACTTCCTGCTTCGCTAAGGGTTCCAGTCGTCGTGCCGGATGGCCCACCGGTCTTCCCTCCGGCCGACCCACTCGGCGTCGGGGACATACGTGCCGCCGATCCCCTCGAGGACCTCCTTCATGTAGGTCTCGCCGGGGTCGAAGTCGGTCCCGGGGTGCATGTGGGCGGAGTGGCCCCAGCGCTTCTTCTGCTGGCCGTGGCTGAAGATCCCCCGCTGCGACTCGATGTCCGCGTTCGTCCTCGGAATCCCGTACTTCTCGCAGATCCGGTTCAGGAGCGTCTTCACTTTCTCCTTCTGTTCCGCGTCGGCAAGCAGGGTCGTCTCGCCCCGGCCGACGATCTCGATCTGGATCGCGAAGGCGTTCGTCTCCGCCGCCGCCGCCGGCCGGTCCTCCAGGGCGTCGAGCACCTGGTAGATCTTCCCGCCGGCGTCGACGATGAAGGTGGAGCAGAGGTTGCGGTCCTCGAGAACCCGCTGGGTCACATCGAAGGCATCGGTCGCGGTGAAGTGGAGGACGACGGCGGTGGGCTCGATCCGGCCGCGGTCGGTGTAGCGGAGCCGCTTCTCCTCCGGGAGGGTGCCGTCGGGACCCTGCTCGACCTCGGGGAAAGCGGCCTTCGGGGCGGGGGTGATCCCGCGCCCCTTCTTTTTCGGAGGCGTCCCGTCCGGCCGCCCGTTCCCGCCGCCCTCGAGGACGAAGGTCCAGCCCCCTTCGAAGCGGTCCTTCCAGTCGCGCTCCTCGAAGTACGTGCCGCCGAGGGCGCCGAGCACCTCCTTCATGACCTCCTCGCCCGGGTGGAGCGGGTCGTTCGGGATCATGCCCCCGTAGCGCTTGATCGCCTGGGCGTGCGCGAAGATCCCCTCCCGCCCGATCACGTCGTAGTTGTGCGGGGGGATGTCGAACCGGAGGACGAGGGCGCGGAGGAGGTCGACGAGCTTCCGGCTCTGCGCGCGGTTGTCGAGCAGGTCGCGGTCCGACTTCGCGACGGCCGTGACGTGGATCGCGACGTCGTCGAGCCCGCGGGCGGCCCGCCCCTGCTGATCGAGGCGGTCCATCGCCTGGAAGGCCCGCCCGGTCTCGTCGACGATGAAGTGGACGGCCGCGCTGCGCGCCTCGAGCCCGGCGATCGTCTGCGCGAGCGTCCGCCCGGAGGTCAGGTGGAGGACGATCGCCGTCGGGCGCATCGTCCCGCGGTCGGCGTACCGGAGGCGGCCCGAGCCGGCGATCTCGCCGCCGGGCAGTTTCTCGACGAGGGGGACGGCCGTGAAGGCGGCGCGGGGGGCGGGAGAGAAGCCGCGCCCGAGCGAGAGCGGAAGCGCGGGGGCGGCCTCGACCTTGGACGGAGGCGCGGGCGTGGACGCGGGCTTTCCCGGCTCGACCGCCGTCGCTCCCGTCCGGGACGCGGGGGCAGGCGGCAGGGGCGGCAGGTCCGCCACGCACGAGAAGAGCCAGAGCAGCCCCGCCCCCAGCAGGGTCAGGAGGAGCAGCCGGTTCACGACCAGTTCGATGCGGCGCATGGTTCGGTTCCGGCCCGGGCTCCCCGGCAAGGACGTCGCGACGCCCCGGGAGATGCGCCGGGGCCTCCTCCTATCATCCCATCGTCATATTCCGGGAACGACACGCTCAAATCCCCGCCGTCAGCGCCTCGACCGTCACGGGATCGCCGTCCTTCACGGCCTCCAGCGCCCGCGGGTCGCCGTCGAACGTCCCCACGACGTTCACGGGGCTGTACGGCGTCTGGCCGAAGAAGAGACAGAGCGCCTTGCCCGGCGGCCAGTAGGCGATGCCACCCGGGGGCACGGCCGCCTGGGGGCGCTCCGGGGGGGCGGCCACGGGCGTGTCGAAGTAGACCTCGTCGCCCCACCGGTTCGCGCGCGACCGGAGCGGGAGGGCCGCCGCGAAGAGGGCCGCCGTCTTCGTGTCGTCAAGCGTCCCGGTGACGACCACCGCGCCGGCCGTGATGCGGATGCGCGTCATGGCACCCCCTCCTCGGCATGTCACGTGAACCGGGACGGCGAAAAGGCCGGGTCGTCGCCGCCGTCCGCGATCAGGCGCGCCGCGAGGGCACCGACGGCATAGCCGGTCGTCACGCCGTGCCCGCCGAGGCCGGCGACCCAGAAGAAGCCGCCCACCCGCGGGTCCGGTCCGACGACGAAGCGGCCGTCCGGCGTGAGAGTCCTCAGGCCGGCGCGCCCCGACACGGGGGGGAACGCCGCCAGGCGCGGGGCGTGCTTCGCCAGCTTCTCCGCCAGGAGCGCCTGCGCGGCGGGGTCGGTCGGGGGGTCGCCGGGCGGCCAGTCCGTCTGGTCGCAGGCGCTCATCATCAGGCCGCCCGCCTCGGGCCGGAAATAAAAGTCGTGGGTCACGTCCCAGACGAAGGGCCAGCGGCGGTCCGCCTCCGGCACCGGACCGGTGACGAAGAGATGCCGGCGGCCGGGGCGCAGCGGCAGGTCGGCCGCCCCGGCCAGCCGAGCCACCTCGCCCGCCCACGCCCCGGCGGCGTTCACCACGACGTCCGCCTCGAGGCGCGCCGCGGGGGTGAGGACCGCGGCGACGCGGCCGTCCTTCACCTCGATCGCCCGCACGGGGGCGGCGGTCATCACGGTGCCCCCGGCGCGGCGGATGCCGGCCAGGTAGCCCTCGAGGAGGGCCGTGAGGTCGACGACGCCGTCGGTGGCGCAGAAGATGCCCCCCTCGAAATCCGAGCCCTCGAGAAGGGGGATCCCGCGCCGGATCGCGTCGGGCGACCGCGGCTCGACGGGGACGCCGCGGGCGCGGGCGGTCTCCGCCCAGCGCCGGAGCTCCGCCCACCCCGGACCGCGGCCGAGCAGGATCGAGCCGTTCTGCTCGAAGACGAAGGGAACGGGCCAGTCGGCGGGCGGCTGCTTGAAGAAGGTCGCGCCCTCCGTGGCGAGGGCGCCGACCGCCTCCTCGGGCACGACCTGGCGGATCATGGCGGCGTTGCGGCCGGAGGCGTGGGTTCCGCAGGCGGGCTCCTGCTCGAGCAGGACGAGGCGGCGTGCGCCGCGGCGCGCGAGGTGGCACGCCGTCGCCGCGCCGGCCAAGCCGCCGCCGATGACGACAAGGGAGGATCGATGGAGATCCATGGGACCGGGCATCAAGACATATCCGGGGTCGGATTGCAACTCTTTCCCGGGACAGCCGACCCACGCCGTCACGGAGGAAAGAGACGAGGAGATCGGCGCCGGAGATCCGGCCACCGTCCGTTCAGTCCGGTTGGGTCCGGAGCGCCAGGATCAGCTCCACCCGGAACCGGTTGCGCTCGGCGCGGTCGGCCAGGGCCATCTCGTAACGGTCCAGGGCCTCTTCCACGGCGTGGGAAGGTCCTTCCCCGGCGTCCCGTGCGCGGGCGGCGCGCGCCACGGCCTCGCGGGCCGCGCCCAGCTCCGGAGCGGGCGCCGGCCGCTCCGTGAAGTCGAGCAGGGCCTCCTTCATGCCCGCGCGCGGGCCGGGGTCCCTTGCGGCGACGACGTCCGCCCGCCATGCGTCCCGGAACCGGTCGGCGTCCAGGATGGCGACCGCCAGCTGCTCCGCCTCGATCCAGCGGGACTGGCTGGCGATCATGGCCCCGAACGACCCGAGGGTCGCCACCACCAGGATCGCCGCCAGCGGACGCCAGACGAACCGGGTCCACGCGCGACCGCGCTGCGCCGGCCGGCCGGCCAGCACGATACCGAGCGCGGCCCCGGCGCCCGCCCCGCCGAGGTGGGCGGCATTGTCGATGCCGGGGAGCAGGAATCCCAGCACCACGATATACATCAGCCACCGCCCCATGGCCCGCCGGACCGACGCGGCGCCAAGGTCCCCGCGCCGGCCGAGGCCATACACGGCCATCAGCCCGATCAGGCCGCAGAGCGCCCCGGAAGCCCCCACATTGTGGAAGTGCGTCCCGTACCAGAGCAGGCTCACCAGGTTGCCCGCCACGCCCGTCAGCAGGTAGACCGAGGCGATCCGGGCTGCCCCGTAGACCTGCTCGCAGAAACGGACGAGGTCGATCAGCACCCAGGTGTTGAAGAGCAGGTGGATAAAGCCGCCGTGCAGGAAGACCGCGGTCACCAGGCGCCACCACTCTTCCTCGCCGGTGTTCAGGGGATACCAGTTCGCACCCAGCCGGGCGGTGGCGAGTGTCGAGACGTCGAGCGGCGACCCTCCCCCGCCGAGACGTTGCGTCATCCAGAGCTCCGCACCGAACATCAGCAGAATGGAGCAGAACAGGGACAGGCTGACGGGAGCCTGTTCGAACGCCTGGACCACCGCCCCCCACGCCCCGCGCCGGCGGACGCGGATCGCGGCCATGCAGTAGGGGCAGACGGAGGCGCCCGACTCGATCAGGGCGCGGCAGACGGGGCAGGTGTCCAGTCGGCGCGGCATAGAGAGCAGGGTAGCGGGATCCGCCGCAAAACGCAAAACGGACAAGCCAAAAGAACGTGGAGATGGGCGGTGAATTCAGTTAG
>CAYUME010000340.1:0-5829 GCA_964445475.1 uncultured Planctomycetia bacterium | reverse complement strand
AAGCAGGCGACGAAGCCCTCCGCGGGGCGGTCGACCCGCGCGGCGAAGGCGCCGCCGGCGCCGGCCTCGAGCGGCCTGGATTCCCATCGCGCCTTCCGGAAGTCGCGCGTGGGGGCGCGGGCGACCCAGACCCGGGCGGCCGCGGGCGCCTCCGCGCATGTCATCCGGAGCGCGAGCGCCCCCTCCGCTTCCCCGTGCTCCCACCGGAGCGGCGGCAGCGACCGCCCCGCCCCGAGGCGCCGCACGAAGGCGACCCGCGCGTTCACCCCCCGCGGGTCCGCGCTGATGCCATGACCGCCGTTGGGGACGTAGACCACGGCCTTGTCGCCCTTCAGCCCGTCCCAGTAGTGCGTGATCGCGTCCGCCGTCCAGTAGGGGTCGTTCGTCCCGTTGACGATCAGCTTGGGGATCCGCTCGAGGCGGTCGCGGAAGGACCAGGGGTCGACGAGCCCGGCGAGCGCCCGTCCCGCCTCCGTCTCGAGGAGGGCCTGGAGGTTCCGGCGGGTGTAGTCGCCGATCATGTGGCTGTACTCGCCCCAGCTGGCCATCTGGTGCTTCATCTGGGCGGGGAAGTTCAGGTTGTCGAAGACGAGCGGGGCGATGCCGGCGACGCGGGGATCGGTGGCGCCCGTCAGCCACGTCGTCCAGCCGCGCTTCGAGGCGCCCGTCACCACGAACCGCGTCGCGCCTTCCCCGCCGCCCTCCCGGGTGAGCGCCTGGATCGCGTCCATCGCCTTGACGGCCGACTTGACCATGGGGAAAAGGAGGGGCCAGTCGTCCTCGCCGGTCTTCACGAACTCCTGGAAGGTGTGGGCGATGAGGTCATCCTCGAACTTGCCGCCGAAGAGGGGCTGGTTGGGGACGCCGTAGAGGATGGCGAAGGGGACGCCGAGGGCACGGGCGGCGCCGACGCCGTAGGCCTGGTCCGCCGGGTTGCTGCGACCGCCTGTGACGAGGAGGGCGGCGATGCCGGGGAACTCGGGCTTGCCCGTGAGGAAGACGCGGAGGTCGTGCCTCCACGGGATGCCGCGCCAGACCTGGGAGGTCAGGTCGAGGGTGACGACGCGGACGCCCTCGGCTGTCTCATCGGCCTTCGTCTCCCACTTCGCCTCCGGCTCGGGGCGCTTCAGGTAGGCGTCGAGGTCGGCGAAGGCGGGGAGGGCGGCGAGGAAGAGGAAAGCGATCGGAAGCGAAGCGGGGATGCGGCGTGTCATGGTGGGTCCTTGGATGGCAAGAGTCAGATCCCCCGGTAGACCTCCCGACGATGGCCGATGCGGTAAACGCGCACGATTTTCGCGCTGTCGTCGATGATATAGAGCACGCGGTGGGTGCCCTTTCGGACCCGGTAGCCTGGGGAGCCGGACAGCCGCTTGGCGCCCGGCGGGCGGGGATCGTTGCGCAGGTCGTCCAAGGCGGCGGCCAATCGTTCCTGGACATCCCGGGGCAGGTCGAGGAACTCGCGTCGGGCCCGGGATTCGAGCTCGATGCGGTAGCTCACCTGGACTTTCTCCGGAGGGCTTCCTTCTTGACGGATTCCCAGTCATGGAATCGGGTGGCTTCCTTGACGGCCCCCGTCAGGTCCTCCGCGTCGAGCAGGTCTTCCAGCTTCTCCCGGAGGGCGGATTCCAGGACGAAGTTCTTTCTCAGGCCCAGACGGCGGCAGATGGCGTCGAGCGCCTCCGTCAGGTCGGCCGGAAGCCGGGTGGCAATCGCTACGGTTTTCATGGCGGCTCTCTTCTATCTAAATCTTACATAATCTAGAATGGCATATCAATCGTTCTTCGTGCCCGGCCTTTTCGGCTCGGCGCCGGACCGGCGGGGACCCCGGGATCGTGGATCGCGGGCAATCCGGCGCAGTATGGCGATCGCCGGAAGAAGACCTCTTGCTCGGCCGGGCCCCATCGGGCTGTATCGAGCCAGTTCGTCGCAACGGTCTGTTGGGGGTGTCTCTTTCGAGTTGCCGCCATCAGCGGTTGACCTCCGCATAGCCCACCAGCCGGATCCCGCGCGCCTTGACGATCGCCATGACCTTCGGGCTCGTGAGCGCCCGCGTCACGCCCTCGCGGTCGATCGCGACGGTCTCGTACCCGAGGTGGCCCTGGGCGCGCATCTCGGGGACGTCCGCCCCGGGGTGCTCGACGAACATCCAGGTCCCCGGCCCGAGCGTCTCCAGGTTCGCCGCGAGCCGAGCCTCCTTCTCCTCGGGGGTCGCGCGCGGGCCGCCGCCGAAGCCGTTGAATCCCTTCGCGCCCCGCGCTTCGACCGGCAGGCCGAACTCGGCCGACAGCTTCCGGACGATCTCCTTGAATTCCGGCGTGGACCCCGCCGCGCCCATGTGGTCGCTGAGGTGGCTCAGCTGCGGGATGTCCGCCTTCGCCCGCGCGATCTGCGCCCGCAGCTCGCGCTCGACCTCCTCCGCCTTCGGCTTCGCGTCGAGGAAGCCCGTCCCCGGGGGAAAGTCCTTCCGCTGCCGCACCATCGGGAAGAAGAAGCCGCGCGCGTCGACGAGGCTCGGTCCCGCCGTCAGCGGCCGCCACTTCACCCGCTCCCACTCGCTCGTCAGGCAGAGGTGGACGCCCGCGTCGTAGCCGGGGTTCTCCTTCAGCAGTGCCACCGCCTCCGGGTACCAGGGGCCCGGGACGACGACCTCGACGGACCGGGCGATGCCGTCCTTGAAGGATCGGACGCACGCCTCGTTGGCGGCGTGGGAGGTGGCCAGGTCGTCGGCGCGGACGAGGAGGCGGATCTCCCCGGCGGGGGCGTCCTCGCCGGCGGCGGGGGGGAGGGGGCAGCCGACCGCGCAGGCGGCCGCCAAGGCCAGGCGTTTCACGGGGATCCCTTTCAAGGGGGGCTTCCGCCATGATAGCCGGGAACGGGGCGTCTGCAAGGCTTTACATCCCCACCGGCGCGGAGGTACCTTGGGTGGCGGGGAGACGCGCGTTTCCCCTCTCGTCCGTCAGGAGCCCGGCATGCGGATCGCGCACGGACTGGCGCTGGCGATGGCCGCCTTCGGCGCGGCGGGCGTTCCCGCCCGCGGCGCCGACGCCCCGCTGGGCCCCCGGGCCGCCGAGATCCTCGACGTCGCCCCCGTCTGGGCCGGCCACCCCGTCGGCTTCTGCCTCCTCACCGCCGGCGGGCGGCAGTTCGCGGCCTACTACGACGCGGAACGCCGCATGACCGTGGCCTCCCGCCGGACAGGCGAAACGAACTGGCAGGTCCAGGTCCTCCCCTCCCGCGTCGGCTGGGACAGCCACAATTACATCACGATGGCCGCCGACGCCGACGGGCGCCTCCACCTCAGCGGCAACATGCACTGCAACCCCCTGGTCTACTTCCGGACGGCGCGTCCGGGGGACGTCGCCTCCTTCGAGCGCGTCGAGCGGATGACCGGGGAGAACGAGTCCTCCTGCACCTACCCCCGGTTCATGACAGGGCCCGGCGGGGAGCTGATCTTCCATTACCGCGACGGCGGCAGCGGGCGGGGGAACGAGATCTACAACGTCTACGACACGAAGGCGGGGACATGGAAGCGCCTGCTCGACCGGCCGCTCACGGACGGCCGGGGGAAGATGAACGCCTACGCGCACGGCCCCGTCCGGGGCCCGGACGGCCTCTTCCACCTCTGCTGGATGTGGCGCGACACGCCCGACTGCTCGACCAACCACGACCTTTCCTATGCCCGGAGCCGGGACCTCGTGCGGTGGGAGACGGCGGAGGGAAAGGCGGTCGCGCTGCCGATCACGATCGAGACGGCGGGGGTGGTCGTCGACCCGTCGCCCCCCAAGGGCGGGCTGATCAACATGGGATTCACGCTCGGCTTCGACGCCGAGCGGAGGCCCGTCGTCTCCTACCACAAGTACGACGCCGCCGGGAAGAGCCAGGTCTTCAACGCGCGATGGGAGGACGGGCGCTGGCGGATCGTCCAGGCGAGCGACTGGTCGTTCCGCTGGGAGTTCGGCGGCGGGGGCTCCATCGCCTCCGAGGTGCGCGCCGGGGACGTCCGCGTCCTGCCCGACGGCGCGCTCGCCCAGTCGTACAGCCACGCGAAGCTCGGGTCCGGGACCTGGAAACTCGATGCCGGGACCCTCAAGCCGGTCGGCACGATCCCGACTGCCCCGACGCTGCCGCCCGGGCTGGGGAAGCCGGCGTCTCCGTTTCCCGGCATGCAGGTCCGCTGGGCCCACGACCTGGGCGACTCCGGCGAGCGGGGCGTCCGGTACGTCCTGCGCTGGGAAACGCTGGGGCCCAACCGGGACCGGCCGAGGACGGGGGATCTGCCGGGGGCGAGCCTCTTGCGGGTGTACAAGATCGAATCAGGAGCGGAAAGATGAAAACGTGGCAACGGGTCGGCGGGGGAATGGTCGCGGTCCTGGTCGTGGCGTTGTCCGGCCTTGCCGCCGCGGCGCCGCGGCCCAACTTCGTCGTCGTCTTCTGCGACGACCTCGGCTACGGTGACCTTGCGTGCTACGGCCACCCGACGATCCGGACGCCGAACCTGGACCGGATGGCGGCCGAGGGGCAGAAGTGGACGAATTTCTACGCCGCCGCCTGCGTCTGCACGCCGAGCCGCGCGGCGCTGATGACGGGGCGCCTCCCGATCCGGAGCGGGATGTGCGACGACCAGAGCCGCGTCCTCTTTCCCGACTCCGCCGGCGGGCTCCCCGCCTCCGAGGTCACCCTCGCCGAGGCCCTCAAGGACCTCGGCTACGCCACCGCCTGCGTCGGCAAGTGGCACCTCGGGCACCTCCCGCACTACCTCCCGACGAACAACGGCTTCGACTCGTACTTCGGGATCCCGTACTCGAACGACATGGACCGCCTCGCCGACTCGCCCAAGGGGCGCGAGACCATCTGGAGCCCCCGGCCCGAGTACTTCAACGTCCCCCTGATGCGGGGCCTGGAGGTCGTCGAGCGGCCGGCCGACCAGACCTCGATCACGAAACGGTACACGGAGGAGACGATCGGGCTGATCCGGAAGCTGAAGGACCGCCCCTTCTTCATCTACCTCGCCCACAACATGCCCCACATTCCCCTCTTCGCCTCGAAGGCCTTCCTCGGGACGAGTTTCCGGGGGCTTTACGGCGACGTCGTGGAGGAGATCGACGACGGCGTGGGGCGGATCCTCGGCACGCTCCGCGAGTTGGAGCTGGCGGAAAAGACGCTGGTCGTCTTCACCTCCGACAACGGCCCCTGGCTCATCTTCGACACCCACGGCGGCTCGGCCGGGCCGCTCCGCGACGGGAAGGGGTGCACGTGGGAGGGCGGGATGCGGGAGCCGGGGATCTTCTGGTGGCCGGGCACGGTGAAGCCCGGCCTCGTGCAGGGCCTCGGCTGCACGATGGACGTCTACGCCACCTGCATCGCGCTGGCCGGCGGAAAGGTGCCGGACGACCGGCCGGTGGACGGCGTGGACCTGACGCCGGCGCTGCGGGGCGAGGCCCCGAGCCCGCGCGACACGATGTTCTTCTACCGCGGCACGCAGCTCTTCGCCGTCCGCCACGGCCCCTTCAAGGCCCACTTCCGGACGCAGGGGGCGTACGACGGGAAGCCGGCGGTCGCGCACGATCCGCCGCTCCTCTTCCACCTCGGCCACGACCCGGGCGAGTCGTTCAACGTCGCGGCGAAGCACCCGGACGTCCTGGCCGAGATCGCGGAGATCGCGGCGGCGCACCGGAAGGCGATGGTGCCGGGGGAGCCGCAGCTGAAGAGACGCATCGGGAAGGAGTGACGCGCGCCATGCCGGGGTTGGCAGAGCTCCACCCCGCCAGGCGCGCATGGCAACAAAAAGCCCGGCAAAAGGCCCCCGCGCCCGTTGTTGCAGGACGTCAC
>CAYUME010000339.1:5382-5831 GCA_964445475.1 uncultured Planctomycetia bacterium | reverse complement strand
GGCCGTCGACGCCAGCGTCGGCTCCGCGAACGGGAAGTCGTCCTCCTGCCAGACGGGCCGGGACCCGAAGGCCGACGGCTCCGAGCACATCCCGAACTCGCTCCAGAAGCCGGGGAGGACAAGGACCGAGGGGAAGTCGCGGGCCGCCCGGAGGTTCGCGTCGAGCCAACGCGCCTCGGACGCGTAGTAATCCAGGAGGCTCATGCCGGCCCACCCCGGGAGCCAGGGGCTGTCGACGATGAAGCCGACCGGGAGCGGATCCACCCGCTGCCCCGCCACGACCGCCTCGAGCGTCTCCCACTGTTGCGGCGTCACGCGTCCCTCCCCTCGCATCAGAACCGCAGACGGACGCGGATTCACGCGGAGGCCGGGGCCCCCCCCCCCCCCCGCCAACCCGCGCCACACACCCTGTACTTGCAGAGGGGGCATAAAATAGCGCCCCGCCACGC
>CAYUME010000339.1:0-5372 GCA_964445475.1 uncultured Planctomycetia bacterium | reverse complement strand
CCTGTTGGGGCTCCCCGCGTCCCACCCCTCCCAACCCACCCGCCTCCGGACGCGTTTTCCCGGGGTGGCCGCCCCCCCCCCCCCCCCGGACATCCGCGTGCATCCGCGGCTTCTCAGATCGGCGTCACGTAGTCCTTCAGCCGCAGGACGTTCTCCGGCGGCGTCTCGTACGGCAGGGCGCCCGTCCCGATGCAGGCCTTCTCCCGGGTCTTCGCCAGCGCGATCGTACGATCGGCCTCGCCGCGGATCGCCTCCCACGACGGCCCGGCCACGATCCGGTGGTCCATGTTGACGCGCACCATCACCTCCGGATGTCCGGCCATGCGGGCCATGAAAGCCGTCTGGTCGGACTCGACGGGACAGACGACGTACCCGCATCCCAGCTCCAGCATCGCGTCGAGGATCGGGACGGTGTTGCCGCCCATGACGAAGGCGACGGGGTGGCCGACGATCGACGCAAACCGGTCGAGGAGCGGGCGGACGGCCGGCATCTCGATCTCGCGGAACTGGCGGGGGGACAGAAGGGGCGGCGTGGCCGCCGACTCGAAGAAGGCCACGTCGAGGCCGGCCCCGGCGATGGCGCGGACGAAGGGGATCTGGTTCTCCGCCACGCGCGAGAGGGCGGCGCGCGCCCCGCCGGGATCGACCAGGCACCCCTCCAGCAGCGTCTCGAAGCCCGCGAGATTCGCGGCGATGGAAAAGGGGCCGCTGACCGGGATCCGGACGTCGGCGTCGGGGAAGGCGGCCTTGAGCCGCCGGCCCGCCTCGATCACCCGCGCCGGCCGGCCGGCCGCGGGGTCGAACGGCGGGAGCGACGCCAGGGCGGCCAGGTCGCGGCAGGGGTGCGCGCCGATGGCGGGGATGTCGTTCCCTTCGGGCCGATCCACCGTCGCCCCGCAGGCCTCAGGCTCCAGATTGTAGATGTCGATCCCCACGACGATCGGGCGGTGGGCGTAGCGCCGCCAGGCTTCCGCGTGGCCCAGGAACAGGAGCTCCGGGTCGCGCGACACGTCCCACGGGGTGCGCCCGATGAGACGCGCGGCGTGCTCGTAGACCGACGGAGAGAATTGCATGGAACCGATCCTTCCTGACGTTCGATTCCGCTTCGCGTCGCTCGCGCTCCATCAACCCCCGCGGAGGCGCGGCGCGGATCCCGGGCCCGCGCCGGTCATTCCGGCAGCGGCTTCCCCCGGGTCTCGGGCGCGAAGAACAGCGCCACCAGGCCCAGAAGGAAAACGGACGAGACGACGATGGCGGCATACCGGAACGGGCTGTCCACGCCGCCGAGGCCGCTGAGCAGGGTGAGTTCCGAGAGCCCCTGCGCGGCCCGGGGCGAGCCGGGGGACGCGGCGAAGAGGCCGGTCAGCGCCGCGAGCGCGGAAGGAGCCGCGGCCGCCACATAGCGTGCCGTATTGTAGCAGAAGCCCGTGCCCGTCGCCCGCAGCCGCGTCGGGAAGAGCTCCGGGAAATAGATGCTGTAGCCGCCGAAGATCGTCAGCGTGCCGACGCCCAGGACGATCGCCATCCACCAGACCTGGTCCGGACGCGACATGAAGCCGAAGACGCCGGCGACGGTGGCGATCGCCACGAGGAACATGGCGGCAAAGGCGGGGCGCCGCCCGACGCGGCCCATCAGCAGGGTGAAGCCGTAGGTCGCCACCGCCGCGCCGCCGTTGAAGAGCACCATGGCCAGGCTGACGGCCCGGTCCGACTTCGCGGGGTCCTTGACGACCTCGCGGACCAGCTCGGGGAGCCAGAAGCCGATGCCCCAGAGCCCCATGATCCCGGCCAAGCCCAGCGCGATGCCCACGAGGACGTTGCGACGCCAGCGCGGGTCGCCGAAGAGCTCCCGAAGGCTCCCCATCTTCTGCCCCGTCTGCGCGGTCTCGCCCCGCGCACGCGCCTCCCGGGCGCGCAGCCAGCTCTCGGGCTCCTTGAGACGCCGCATGACGAAGAGGACGAGCACGGCCGGGACGATCCCGATCGCGAAGAGCAGCCGCCAGCCGGCCACGCCGTGGATCTCGAGGCTGGGCGGCAGGAGGAAGCTGATGCCGGCCGCCGACATGTTGCCGACGGCCGCGAGCGACTGCAGGAAGCCAAGCGCGTAGGGGCGGGAGCGCGCGGGCAGCGTCTCCGCCACCAGCGCGACGGCGGCCGCGAACGTCCCCCCCACCCCCATCCCGGTCAGGAACCGGTAGGCCGAGAAGTCGACCCAGGTGACCGACAGCGCCGAGAGCCCCGTGAAGACCGAATAGAAGAAGACGGCCGTGACCAGCGTCTTGGCCCGCCCCCAGCGGTCCCCCAGGATGCCGAAGACGATGCCCCCGGTGGCCCACCCGAGGATGAGGACGGTGGTGGCGATGCTGCCGAAGCGGATGGCGTCCTGCCGCGTCGCCCCCGGTCCCAGGAGGTCCATCATCGCCGGGTTGCGGGCGAGGATGAAGAGCTGCTGGTCGAGGGTGTCGAAGAACCAGCCAAGCCAGCAGACGATCAGGACGAACCAGTGGTGGCCCGAGAGGCCCCGGTACCACGGGAGTCCCGCCCCGGGGTCGGATCCGGCCTGCGGCGGCGGGTCCGGGTTGACGCGCATGGGTCCCCCCCGATCAGAAGACTTTCACCGGCACGGCAGCCCCTTTCCGCTCCGCCGAGAGGTACGCGCTGTAGATCGTCGAGATGGCGTTGGCGGCCAGCCGCCCATCGCTCTCGACGGGGTCGCCGTACGCCACGGTCCGGTAGAACGCCTCGATCTCCTGCGGGTAGCCGGTGAACCAGTCCTCCTCCGGGGAGGGGCACGACCAGCCCTGCTTGGTGCCGATCTTCTAGACGACATAGATGTCCTTGAAGGCCGCCTCGACGGGGTTGTAGGTCTGGAGGGCGTTGTTGGGGTTGATGTTGCAGATCGAGCGGTGGTTGTTGGCGGCGACCTCCAGCCAGTTGTGGATGCCGCCGAGGACGATGTCGGAGGCGAAGACGTCCGCGGCGGTGCCGTCCTCGAAGACGACGTGCATGAGCGAGAAGTCCTCGATGTCGTGGTAGTCGCACCGGATGTGCTTCTCGTCGCGGAAGGCGGGGAGTCGCGTGAAGGCGTGCGTCCGCGAGGAGACCTCGGCGGGGCGGATGGGCTTGCCGGAGCGGGCCTTGCCCTCGACGGCCTTGAGGTAGAGGGCGGCGGTGAGGGGGTGGCAGCCCTTGCCGATCATCGACCCGCCGCCGGAGCATTTCCAGTAGGCGTAGGTCGCCGCGTGGGAGCCGCTGTGGGCCTCCTCGGCGTGGATCCAGAGGATCTGCGCACCGGTCTTCGTCAGGATCTCCCGCTCCTTCTGGACGGCCGGCGCGTAGACCCAGTTCTCCGCGTAGAGGATCTTCCCCCGGCTCGTCGCCTCCGCCTCCAGCATCCGCCCGATGCTGGCCTGGGCCTGCTCCAGGGCGGCCGCGCGCGGGAACCGGTCGCCGTGGAAGGCGTCCGTCCCGTCTCCGAAATAGCCGGTCAGCGGCTTCTCGACGATGGCGTACTTGCCGGCCGCCAGCGCCTTCCGGGCGACGTCCTCGTGGGAGGAGGCCGTCGTGCAGACGTGCAGGACGTCGCAGCGGTCGATCAGCGCCTCGAGCGAGGGCATCACCGGGATGCCGCGGGCCTTCGCGTAGTCCTCCGCGCGGTCGAGGGCGAAGACGCCCTGGATCTCGACGTTCGCGCCGTGGACGCGCCGGGCCGCCTCGTAGTGAAAGGAGGCGGAAAAGCCCGCCCCGACGATGCCGGCCCGGACCGTCTTCTTCCCGTCCATGGGGTCCCTCCCTCTCGCAGGGGTCACCGCCTCCGAGCGTCCGATCAGGCCTTGAAGTATTCCGGGTGCCGCGCGACCAGCCGCGCGTGGATGGCCGAGGTCAGGTGCCGGTCGACGAGGGCGTCGATGCCGGCGGTCCGTCCGGTCCCGGCCCGGCGCGCGATCCGGGCGTGCTCCTCCAGGACCGCGTCCCAGTGGACGGCGTCGGAGAGCTGGAGGGCGCGCAGGCGGTCGAGGTCGCCGTCGAATTTCTTGAGATGGGACCAGAGGCGCTCCTTGCCGGCGCCGCGGAAGAGCAGCCGGTGGAAGTCGTCGTCCAGCTCCAGGAGCCGGTCGTACTGGCGGCCCTTGCGGCAGTGGCGCTGCATCGCGAGATTGGCGTCGAGCTCGAGCCGGAGCTGGCCGGGGAAGGCCCGGGCGGCCTCGCGGAGGACGGCCTTCTCGAGGACGGCGCGCAGGAAGCGGGCCTCGTCGGCGCGCGCGCGGTCGATGCGGGAGACGAAGGTGCCGGTCTGGGGGACGACGTCGAGGAGCCCGTCCTCGGCAAGGCGGATGAAGGCCTCGCGGACGGGGGTCCGGCTGAGACGGAAGGCGGCGGCGACCTCCGACTCGCTGACGGCCCGGCCGGGCTCGAGGCGGAGCAGGATCAGGTTCCGGCGGAGCGCCCGATGGGCCCAGGCGCGGCCGGACTCGGCGCGCGCGCGGGGCGGCAGGTCGAGCGCCGAGGGCGCCGGGGGGCGCGCCGCAGGGACGGCGGGGACGGCCACCATCCTTGTATACTAGTATACGCTACGGGCCCCGTCAAGCCGTTTTCCCGCAAACGGGCGGAGGGCCGGGAGCCGCCCCCGCCGTGCGCCCCGCTCGGCGCGTCCCGTCGCCTCCGTCACGGCGCCGGGTGGAGCTGCCGGCGCGGGATGACCGCCTTCGGCGTCGAGGCGCCGCTCCACATCAGCCGCACCGACGCCTCCGACCGGAACTCCACGTACTCCAGGCGGATCGCGTAGCGCCGGCCGGCCTGCAGCTCCACCGTCCCGCTCCCCTCCCGCCTCCGCCCGCTGTAGTTCCAGTCGTCCGCCAGGGCCTGGCCGTCGACCCACAGGCGCGCCCCGTCGTCGGCGATCACGTGGAACGTGTAGCGCTCCGTGTGCGCGGCCTGGACCTCCCCCGTCCACCGGACGGAGAAGGAGTCCGCCGGCATGCGCGTGTCGGGCGGATCGACGTCCCAGGCGAAGTCGATGACGGGATCGACGCGCGTGAAGACGGGCTTCCCCTCGAGGTATTTCCCGACGAAGTAGTCCCCCTTCAGCCCGGTCCCGTCCCCCGCGACGCCCGGGGGCGGACGGAGGAACCGCCCGCGGCCCGTCACCTCCCGCAGCAGCGCGGCGTGAAAGACGGTGGGACTCGACTGGCTTCCCAGTCCCAGGACCTCGCCGTGCTTCAGCGCCCAGACGGCGGCCGGGCCGATGCCCTGGAGCGACGTCCTCCAGTCCGCGACCGGGCGGCCGTTGAGGGCGACCGCGAGGCCGTCCTTCCGGACCTTCACGTCCGCCGTGTAGGGCCGCCCGTTCTCCAGGCACCAGGCCATGCGCC
>CAYUME010000338.1:511-5876 GCA_964445475.1 uncultured Planctomycetia bacterium | reverse complement strand
CGTGGTCTGCGTGATCTGCGGGCCCGGTGTTCAGCGTGGTCTGCGTGATCTGCGGACCCGGTATCCAGCGTGATCCGCGTGATCTGCGGGTCCGATGTTCAGCGTGGTCTGCGTGATCTGCGGGCCCGGTGTCCAGCGTGATCCGCGGGCTCACTTCGGCAGCACCTCCCGCACGGCATCCGCCAGCACCTCCCCGTATCGGCGCGCCATCTCCGGATCGAGGCGGACCAGGCGCGGAAGGCGGAAGATCAAGGCCCGCCGGACGGGATTGCCCCCCGGCTCCTGCGCGAAGGAGCCCGGGTAGCCGCCGAACGCAAACAGGATCTCCCGTCCCTCGCTCCGGATCACCGGGCTGAGGATGTCCACGAGCAGGGGAACGCGGACGACGGCGGGCGGGTGGGCGGGATGCCGGTCCCAGAGCGCCCGCATCCGCTCGAGCTCCGACCTCTCGAAGCCGCGCGTGATGACCTCGACGGCGGGCACCGGCGCCGTCCCCGTCAGCTCGTCCCCGTGCAGCTCCACGTAGAACGGGAGCGGGAAGGCGGTCGTGCCGGAGGCCCGCAGCAGGACCGAACGGTACAGCTCGAAGATCTGCCGGGACTCCGGCGTCTGGCGCGGCACGGGCACCGAGCCCCACTGGGTCTCCTGGGGCCGGATGACATCTGCCGGCTCGAACCACCGGGCGAAGACGACGGGCGCCTCGAGCAGCCGCCCCATCCGCGCCGCCACCCGGCCGGTCCCCGGCTCCCGCGTCGCGTGGGGCACGGCGAGCAGCAAGACGGGCACCCGCTCCGTGACCGGGGCCAGCAGGTCGAAATAGGGCAGCGGCGGATGCCGGTCGCCCCGGACCTCGAACCAGGCGGGGACGGGCGGGGTGTCCACCCGGGTGATCCCCATCGGGCCCTCCCCTTCGCGAACGGAGGACCACGCCCCCTTGGCGATGTCCACGCGCCCCTCATCCCCTTTCAGGCGGGCCTTCCCTTCGTGAACGACGAGAACGGTCCGCGTCCGCCACACCTGGATCAACAGGGTGATCGGATAACCGGGCCGGTCCAGCGTCTCGACGCGACCTTGGGGGGTCCGGATCTGCACGCCCGGGGCGTCCCTCGGGATCCGGAAGCAGACCTCCCCCTCCCCGATCTCGATCCGGATCTCGTCGGCGGTCGCCTGGAGCACGCGAACGATGCCGTCCCGGACCCCCGCCCGCACGCCCTGCAGCGTGAAGAGAACCCCTTCGTCTCCGGCCACCAGCTCGTCACCGGACGAGATGGCGGCCCGATTCAAGACCTCGATCCCCTGCCCGAGCCCGCCGGCCCGCACGCGGAGCGCGCCCTGAACGGAGTCCAGCTCGATCGGCCCGCCCCCCAGGACCGGCCGGGCTTCCGCCTCGCGCCCGGTCGACCGGACGTTCGCGACAGGCGCCGGCGCCGGCTGGCGGTGCGGCCAGCCGGTCAACGCGAGGAGGACCGCTCCCAGCACCAGGACGCCGCCGAACCCGGCGCCCCCCCAGGCCAGCATCTGTCGCCGGACGATCTGACGCACCACGCGGCGCCGCCGGCCCCGCTGGCGATCCAGGTGCCGCGACACGCGGGGGTGCCCCGCCCCCGACGGCTCCGCCTTCGGCACCGGCGGCCCGAGGGCCAGGACGCGCGCCGCCAGCGGCGTCTCCAGGGAGACGGCTTGCACCGGAGGTTCGCCGTCCGCGATCCCGCGAAGATAGTCGTAGGCGTCCCAGCAATCGGCGCACTCGGCCAGGTGACGCCCGACGCGCTCGCACGCCTCCCGCGGGATCCGGTGCCGGGCTGTCGCCGTCAGGTCGTCGTCCTCCAGGCAGGGTTCCGCCATCGCGGACGGCTGGATGGACGCCATCGCCATCAGCAGACGGCGATACCGGTCGCACTGTGCCCGGCACGCGGGACAGGCCTCGGCGTGCTCGGTCAGGGCCCTCCGGCTCGCCTCGTCCACCTCGCGGTGGACCAGGTCGAAGAGGACCACCGGGGAGGGGCAATCGGGCTGCCGGGGGGGAGGCGCCACCTCGCCCGCCGGCGGCGCGTAACGGCCGAGAACCTGGGCGGCCGCCCGTCGGACCCGCTCGGCGACCGGCCCGGGAAGCTCGTCAAAGAGCACTCCGATGTCCGCGTACCGCATCCCCCGGAAATAGAAGAGCCCGACCTCGATCCGGTCCCAGGGGTCGAGGGGGGACTCGCGATAGGCCTTCCACGCCTTCGAGGCCTCCTCGGAGGACGCCCGCGTCGGGATCTCCCCCTCCACGCTGCCGACCGTGCCGTGCACGGTGCGGCGGGCCGCCAACGCCAGCGCGACGGGCCAGGCCGGCTCGGCCTCAAGGCGTCCCAGGGCGCGCCCATGGTCGCGGCGCAGGGCCCCGTAAACGGCCACGGTCAGGTCGTCCACGGGAGGCAGGATGCGGGTCCGCAATCGCCCGAGCACCTGGCGGACGCACCCCTCGACATGGGGCAGGGTCAGGCTTGCCCATTCGCGCCAGGCGGCGGCGTCGCCGTGCCGGCACGCGCGCAGAATGAGCTTCCACTCCTTCATCGCCGGGCTTCCCGGAAGGGATCCAAGGATGACCCATTATATCGGGGCAATCCGCCGCCGCCAGCAGGATTGACGGCCGGCAGGAAGCCTCCGGATCGCCCTCCGGTTTTTTCCTTGAACACGCCGGCCTCCCCCCCGAATGTAGTCCTTCCGCCGGGCCGTCCGCGCCCGGTCTGCAGCAACCGGGTGGCGTAGCCAAGCGGTAAGGCAAGGGTTTGCAAAACCCTCATTCGCCGGTTCAAATCCGGCCGCCACCTCCCCCCGTTCCCCGCGAAGCCGCCCCCCCCCGCACCGCCGGCCCGACGACCGCACGCAGCATTGCATTGCCCACTCCGGAGAAGTATGATGCGCTTTCTGTCTATATAAATATCGAGACCCGGCCGAGTGGCGGAACTGGCAGACGCACGAGATTTAAAATCTGGTGGGCCGAAAGGCCCGTGAGGGTTCGACCCCCTCCTCGGCCACACCGCTCCCGCCCCGCGCCCCAGCCGAAGGATCCGACCCATGAGCGCCCCGAGCCGACCGGACCTCGCCGCCCTCGTCGATCGCGTGGTCCAGTCCACCCCCGTCTACGACATCCATACCCACCTCTACGACCCGGCCCTGGGCGACCTCCTCCTCTGGGGGATCGACGAGCTCCTCGTCTACCACTACCTCGTCGCCGAGATGTTCCGCGCCGACCCCGTCCCCGAAGAGACGTTCTGGAGCCTCCCGAAGCGCGAGCAGGCGGATCTCGTCTGGAACGCCCTCTTCGTCCGCCACTCGCCCGTCTCCGAGGCCTGCCGGGGCGTTCTGACGACCCTCCACGCCCTCGGACTCGACGTGACGAAGCGCGACCTCCCGGCCGTCCGGGCCTGGTTCGCGCAGCAGAAGGCCGAGGACTACGTCACGCGCTGCCTGGCGGCCGCCCGGGTGCGGACGATCTGCATGACGAACAGCCCGTTCGACGACGTCGAGCGCCCGCGATGGGAGGCCGGCTTCCGCCGGGACCCGCGCTTCACCTCCGCGCTGCGCATCGACCCGCTGCTCGTCGAGTGGCCCGCCGCGGCGAAGCGGCTCGCCGGCTGGGGGTACCGCGTCACGCCCGACCTCACCCCGAACGTCCTCGGCGAGGTCCGCCGGTTCCTCGGAGACTGGACCGACCGGATAGGAGCCCTCTACGTCATGGTCTCGGTCACCCCGGACTTCCGCTACCCGGACGAGAGCCCGACGACGTGGCTGATCGACGGGGCGGTCCTCCCCTTCTGCCGCGAGCGGGGCATCCCCTTCGCCCTCATGTCCGGCGTCAAGCGCCAGCTCAATCCGCGCCTCCGCCTCGCCGGCGACGGGGTCGGCCGCAGCGGCATGGACGCCCTCGACGCCCTGGTCGCCCGCAACCCGAAGAACAAGTTCCTCGTCACCTTGCTCTCCCGCGAGAACCAGCACGAGCTCTGCATCCTCGCCCGGAAGTTCCGGAACCTCCACGCCTTCGGCTGCTGGTGGTTCACCAACATCCCCCTCCTCATCGACGAGATCACGCGCCTGCGCCTGGAGCTGCTGGGGCTCGGCTTCACGCCGCAGCACTCGGACGCCCGCGTGCTGGACCAGGTCATCTACAAGTGGAGCCACTCGCGGCGGATCATCGCCGACGCCCTGACCGACAAGTACGCCGACCTCGCGGCGACCGGCTGGGTGCCGTCGGAAGCCGAGATCGCGAGGGACGTGACGCACCTCTTCGGCGGCGCGTTCGAGGCCTTCCTGAAGGCGTGATCCGCTCCGCGGAGGGCTGTCGGTGGAGCCGATCGGCGGGGTGAAGACGCGCGCGTCGGATTGAGCGGTCGAGACGTCATGGCCGGGCGCGTACGCGCCGGCCTCGGGAGGGGCGTCGGGGCGCCGCCCCCGGACAGGGACGGCGCCCCGGAACCAGCCCCCTCACCACTCCAGGACCTCCTCCTTCCCCAGCATCTGCCCCACCCGGCGCTTGAGGATCTCCGCCTTCCGATCGCGCCGCTCCTGGAGGACCTTGCGGAGCTCGGCGAGGCGTTTTTCCAGCTCGACCACCTCGCGCTCGCGCCCGGCCTCGCGCATGTCGAACAGCTCGCCCAGGCGCTCCCGGAGCTTCCCGATCATCTTCTCGCGCTCCTCCGCGGACTCGGTCCGCCGGATCGCCTCCGCGAGGCGCCCCGTCTCCGCCTCCATCCGCCCCATCCGCACGATGCGCTCGAACTCGCCGGGATCCTCCTGGCGGATGCGCTGCAGGTTCCGCACGTGCTCCGCGACTCCGCGGATGGCGCGCTGGAACTCCTCCGGCTCCCGCTCCCGCAGCTGGGCCAACTGTTCGGCCTGCTCGGGATTGAGCTCCCGCAGGGCGCGGAGCACGCGCTCGGCCTGCTCGGGAGGGAGGAAAGCCCCTCCCTCGCGCCCCTCCATTCCCGGGGGAGGCGGTTCCGGCCGCTCGCCCGGCGGCGCGTCGGGGAAGCGGTCGCGGGGCTCCTGCATCGGGGGCCGGGGACGCCGCTCGGGCCGCTCGCGGTCGGGAGGCTCGGGTCCCTGCGCGAAGGCCAGCCCGCCCGCCCCCACCATCAGCGCCGTCGCAACCCGGTTGAGCACCTTCATCGTCCCGCCCTCCTGAATGGATCCCGCGAGCACCTCGCCACGTCCCGTCGACGCCCCCGCACGTCCCGGACGCCTCAACAGGCCTGCCCCGCCGCCTCGGTCTCCGAAGACGGGGCCTTTCGCTTCCGCTTCCCCGCCGGCGACGTCTACACCTACGACTTCAGCTTCGAGAGCGATCAGGTCCTCGCCGCGCCGAGAAAGGGCGGCACCCCCA
>CAYUME010000338.1:0-501 GCA_964445475.1 uncultured Planctomycetia bacterium | reverse complement strand
GGCGATCCGGCGTGGCGGCCTCGAGCGCCTTCTCCAGCTTCTCGATCCGCTGCCGCAGCACCCCGATCCCCCATCGATCGGGAAGCGAGGATCCATAGGTCGTATAGGACGTGCAAGACCGGGAGTCCGGCGCGACCTCCCATTCGAGGCCGCCGATCCGGCTCTCGATCGACTCGCGGGGCGCGTCGAAGACGAGCGCCCCGGTCGCCCCCCCGGAAATCGCCGGCTCCCGACCGAAGGGGACCCACGCAAGCAGGAGGGCGGCGGCGGCCGCCGCCGCCCAGAATCGGGGCTGTCGGAGCGTCCGCCGCGCCCGCCGGGCGGCCGCCGCGACGCGCGCGCGCAGGGCGGCGCCGGGCCCAGGCTCGGATAGAGAGCGATAGGCCTCTCGCACCCACAGACGATCCCCGACCACCGCACGGCAGGCGTCACAGGAGGCCAGATGGAGCCCCGCCTCCACGGGCGGCGCCTCCCCGTCCTCCCCCAGCCACGCCAGTCTCC
>CAYUME010000337.1:0-5890 GCA_964445475.1 uncultured Planctomycetia bacterium | reverse complement strand
ACCCTCCTCTTCTGGGACGAGACGCTCCAGGCCGCCTACAAGGGCTGGGTCAAGGCCCTCCTCACGCGCCCGAACCCCCACGAGAAGAACAGGACGCCGCTCGCGAAGGACCCCGCCTTCGCCGTCTTCCAGATCCAGAACGAGGACAGCCTCTTCTTCTGGACGACGTCGGGCTTCGTCAAGGGCGAGAAGGAGAAGCGGCTCGCGACGACGTACCACGCGTGGCGGCAGGCGAACAGCCTCCCCGGGACGCCCCCGTTGAACTTCCGCTTCTGGGAGATGGAAAACCCGAGCCAGGACCACAAGGACACGATGCGCTTCTTCGCCGAGACGATGCGCGCCTGGAACCGGGAGACGGAGCGGTTCCTCCGCGAGGAGTGCGGCTGCAAGGCGGCCGTCAACGCCGGCAACTGGCGGACCGCCGACCAGGTCAAGCTCCTCGACCTCGAGCGGTATGCCTACGACGTCAACGCCGTCATCGGCGTCAACCGCTACGTCAACGGCGGCCACGGGGGCGAGTCGCACGTCAACCCGCGCGAGGGGCACAAGGCGGGGTATATGATCTCGGAGGGGGACTTCTTCCAGGACGTCTCGGTCCTCCTCCAGCCCGAGCGGCTCGCCACCTGCGCCAAGCAGGTCGCCGGACGCGCGTACATCATCTCGGAGTCGACCTGGGTCCCGCCGATGGGGTACCAGGCGGAGGGCCCCTTCCTCGTCGCCGCCCACAGCGCCCTCAACGGCCTCGACGCCTACTACTGGTTCGCCACCGGCCAGATCGCGTACGACACGAGCATCAACAAATGGCAGTTCGCCTGCCCGTCGGTGCTGGGCGGCTTCCCCGCCGCCGCGCTCCTCTTCCGCAAGGGCCTCGTCCAGCGCGGCAAGCCCGTCGTCCACGAGGAGCGCGCCCTCGACGACCTCTGGGGCCTCCGCCCCCCCGTGATCGCCGAGGAGGGCGGATACGACGCGAACCGCGACAGCCAGATCAGCCCGCAGTCCGCCATCAAGGGCGGCGTCGACCCCCTCGCCTACCTCGCCGGCCCCGTCGAGGTCGTCTACGGCGGCGACCCCGCGAAGAGCACGACGGCGGACCTCAAGGCGCTGGTCGACAAGGACGCGCGGAAGGTGACGAGCGTCACGAAGGAGGTCGTCTTCGACTACGGAACCGGGCTCTGCCTGGTCGACGCCCCGGCGGCGCAGGGGGCCTGCGGATTCCTCGCCAAGGCGGGCCCGATCCAGCTGAAGGACCTCCGGATCGAGTCGAAGATGGAGTACGCCGCCGTCCTGGCGGTCGCCCTCGACGGGAAGCCCCTCAAGGCCTCCCGGAAGATCCTCGTGCAGATCACGACGCGCAGCCGGCCGCACGGCTGGAAGCAGTCGGAGGCGTCGTACCAGGCCGAGAAGAGGACGTGGCAGGGATTCCGGATCGACCGGAAGGGCGACGCGCCGTGGAACGTCGTCAATACCGACCTGACGCTCACGCTGGCGGGGCCGGCGGCGCGGAAGGCGACGCGGCTGGATGAGAACCTGTATCCGACGGCGGACAAGGTCGAGGCGAAGGCAGGCGGCGGGGGAATCGTCATCGCGCCGCCGGCGAACGCGATGTACCTGCTGGTGGAATAGGGGACGGTCGGGAGCGCCCGGGAAGGCGGGGAAGAACAGGCGACCCGGAACCTGTCGGCTCCTTCACTTCTCCTGCCCTTCCTCCGGCGCATTCCCGACGGATCCACCTGCCGCCCCCCGAAAGTCTGTTGCCCGGAACGGGTCACGGCATCGTATGATAGGGAAGGCCGACAGGCCGCGGGACCGTTACCAGGCCCTTGGAAATCCCGAAAGGACGGGGACGCATGAGACATTCGACGCGTTGGCTGGCTCTCCTGACCTGCGCGGGAGCCCTGCCGCCGGCGGGCGAGACGGCCCCCCCGACGGCCGATTCGCTGAAAGCGGCGTTTGGCCGGCATTTCGCGATCGGCGCGGCCATACCGGGGGCGAATCTGAACGACGGCGAAAAGGCACTGCTTTTCAGGCACTTCGGCACCGTCACGCCCGAGAACTGCATGAAGCCGCAGCCCGTGCATCCGGACGAGGGCCGCTACGCGTTCGGAGCCGGCGACGCGCTCGTGGAGATGGCCCGCGGCAACGGCCTGACCGTGAACGGGCACACGCTGGTCTGGCACAGCCAGTGCCCGGACTGGTTCTTCGTGGACGAAGGCCAGCCCGCCGGTCGCGCGCGGGTGCTGAAACGGATGCGCGAGCACATCGCCACCGTGGCCGGCCATTACGCCGGCCAGATGGCGAGCTGGGACGTGGTGAACGAGGCGATCGACGACGGCCCGGGCTACCTGCGCCGGTCGAAATGGCTGACGGGCATCGGCGAGGACTTCATCGCGGAGGCCTTCGTCGCGGCGCGGCAGGCCGACCCGAAGGCGGAGCTGATCTACAACGACTACGGCATCGAGGCCGGCGGCAAGCGGGAGAAGACGCTGCGCCTGATCCGCGACCTGAAACAGCGCAAGGCGCCGATCACGGGCGTCGGCATCCAGGGGCACTGGTCGCTAAACCACCTGCCGCTCAAGGCCATCGAGGAGGCGATCCTCGCGTTCCATGCCGAAGGGATGAAGGTGGCGATCACGGAGCTGGACATCGACGTGGTGGCGAGATCGGCCGCGGGCGCCGACGTGGGCGCCCGCGAACGCGGCGCCGACGATCCGTTCGCGAACGGCCTGCCGCCGGAGGTCCAGAAGCGGCTGACGGAGCGGTACACGCAGCTGTTCGCGCTCCTGCTGAGGCACAAGGACAAGATATCGCGGGTCACGTTCTGGGGGCTGCACGACGGCCGGAGCTGGCTGAACACCTGGCCCCGCAGGCGGACCAATCATCCGCTGTTCTTCGACCGGTCGCTGCAGCCGAAGCCGGCGCTGGGGGCGGTGCTGGGCCTCCCCCGCAGCGGCCTCCTCGACTAGCGGATCGGGTGCGACCTCATGGAACAACCGCCCGTTCGCGATGCCCGCCCGGCCGGGATCCGCCCCGCTCACGGCTTCGCGTCGTAGTCGATCACCAGCACCTTGTCGAGGTGCGGCTTGAGGACTTCCACGAACGCCTTGTGCGCCGGGTGCGGCAGGTAGGCCTCGCGCCCCTTCGCGTCGCGGAAGCTCACGAAGAAGCAGTGCGTGAAGCCCTGCGCATCGGCGATTCCGGCCTGGGAAGCCGCATGCGCCCCGGCCTACCGGGCCGGCATATCGGGCAGGATCGCCCAGCCCGCGTTGTCGGCCAGCTGCATCCAGTCGCCGCCCGAGGTCCCGAGCCGCCAGTTGTAATCGTACGCCTCCCGGGCTCCCGGCCACCGGTTCTCGAGCGCGATGACCAGCGCCAGCCGGTGCCAATGGTTGTAGTGGCGGGCCCCCGCCGGATTGGCCTCCGCCAGCTCCTTCAGGGTCCGATAGAAGGCCGTGCCTCCCTTGGGGCCGACACGCAGCCACAGCCGCATGGCCGCCTCGCGCGGGAAATCGGGCTCGCCGGTGAACAGCCTCAACACGAACCGCGCCATCCGGTCGCGCAGGGCCGCGCCGCCGGGATATCCCAGCTTGTTGGCGCGGTCCAGGGCCCAGGCCAGCTGCCCGTATCCGCCGCCGAGCGAGATGCAGGCATAGTCCTCCTCGCCGGGGATGCCCGGGTACTCGAACACGTGCCCCAGAGGAGTCGGGTGTCCGTTGGCATAATCGTCGAACCACGCCAGATTGTTCTTCAGCTTCGATTCCAGATAGGCCTTGACCGCGTCGCCGTCCGGGGCGAACGCGGCGGCGTCGGCCAGATTGCGCACGGCCCAGGCCATCCCGCGGTGCTCGTTGGTATGGAGCAGGGCCTGGGCGCCGCCGTGGTTGTAGGTGGCGATCAGGCAGAAGTTTGCCCAGAAGACCATCTCGTCCAGGAAATAGCGGTCGCCGGTCAGCAGATAGGGGATGAAGGCCAGGGACGGCTGGTGCGCGATGTCCGGGACCACCCGCCCCGATCCCCAGCCGTCGTAATGGACGCTCACGCGGCCGGCCGGCCGGTCCTCCCCGCGGTTGTCGAACCAGAAGCGGGGCCGCTGGTCCAGCGAGACATATCGTCCCGCGCCCACCCCGGCATGCCGGCCCCCCTCGGGCTCGCGCAGATGAACGGGCCAGGAGGCGGCCTGCTCGCCGTGGGCGAGCACATAGCGGCGCTTGCCCTCGCTCGGGTGGACCAGATAGTCGGCGGCCCAGTCGGGATAGGGGGCCATCTCCCCCCGCCCGCCGCAATCGCACATGGAGGGGGAGAGGTGGGCGATCCCCATCAGGTCGAAGCCGGCGGCCTGGTCCGGCACGGCCCTGTCCCTCACGCCGCTCCAGAACCGCGGGATGGCGTTGGCCTGCACGGCCGAGCCGAAATCGTGCGTCACGGAAGATGCCGTCAAGCCGATCCCCAGGGCGCGCCGCCAGCGCGCCAGCCAGCGGTGGGAGAAGGCGGCGTGGGCATAAAGGGAGACCCCGTCGGCGACGACGTCCACGCTGTACGCCACCGCGTCGGCCGGCCGCTTGTCGAGGACATTCTCCACGGTCACGTCCAGCCGCGCCTGGCCGTCGTTGTACACGCGCACGTCGTAGATCACGCGCAGCGGATCCAAGGGGTTCGCGCCGTGGGCCGGGGTCACGATCGCGCGCCATTCCCGGACCTGGCCCCCGGAAAGCCAGAGATCGGGGGTGAGCTCGGAAGGCAGCGGGGCCGAATAGACCGTGCCGGCGAGGGTCAGGGTGACGGCCGCCTTCGGGACCACCGGCGCGAAGTCCCGCGCGTCCGGCGCCGCCGGCGTGATATCGAACGTCCCGGCCGCCGGCGCCTTGCAGGTGACCACGGCGAACCGGATCGATCCGTCCGGCCACCGGTTCTTGACGTCGGTCTGGGTGGCGAGAGGCCCGACCTGCACGGCCGAAGGGGCCGCGCCCCGCGGCAGCGACAGGCCGAAGGTCGCCCACCCCGGGGTGAGGGTGACCTTGGACACGGCCGGCGCCGAGGCCGGGGGGGAGGGAGGCGCGCCCGCCAGCTCCTGCGGCGCGGTGCCCCAGACGCAAAGGACAAGCAGCGGGACAAGCCTCCGCGGACTCACCCGGCCTCCCCCTATCGCGCCCCGCTTTTCGCCGTCATCTTGCCATCTTTCGTTAATCCGCGCCAGCCCCGCCGGAATGGATATCAGCCCATCGCAGCGCACGTTTCGCCAAACCGGAGGCCCGGAATCCCTCATGAGCAAGCTGCCCCTCGTCGCCGCGCTGCTCCTCCTCTTCCAGGCCGCCGACGCGGAAGACGCGTTCCCGGCGCCGCCCCCCCCGAAGGACGAGGCCGCCCTCGGCGCCGGCATCCAGCGCACGATGACGCTCCTGGCCACCAGCACCCCGCAGAAGCGCAACCGCGTCCGCGTCCTCTTCTACGGCCAGTCGATCACCGAGCAGGCGTGGTGGAAGGCGGTGGCCGACGACCTCCGCAAGCGCTTCCCGCACGCCGATCTCGAGATCGAGAACAAGGCCCTCGGCGGCTTCGCCTCCCAGATCCTCTGCCGCATCGCCGAGCACGACCTCTACCCCTTCTACCCCGACCTGCTGATCTTCTACGTCTACGGGGACCACCGGCGGTACGAGGACATCATCCGCGAGACCCGCGCGCGCACGACCGCCGAGATCCTCATGCAGAACGACCACTGCACGAAGGACGAGGACCTGGCCGAGGAGACGGACCCGGCGAAGCTCAACCCCTCGAAGTGGACGCCGTGGATGAACCACGTCTTCCTCCCCGGCACGGCGAAGACGCACGGCTGCGGGCTCGTCGACCAGCGCGCCGAGTGGAAGCGCTACCTCGCCGACAACCACCTGAAGGCGTC
>CAYUME010000336.1:395-5891 GCA_964445475.1 uncultured Planctomycetia bacterium | reverse complement strand
GTGGGACGTCTACACGGGGCGCGTCCTCTGGAAGGCGGACGTGGACGGCCTGGGCACCCATGGCGTGTACTACGACAAGACCCACCAGGACGCGCCCACGCGGACCGGATACAACCAGGTCCACATCCCGGGTGCGAACGTCCGCGGCACGAATTACGTCGCGACCGCGGACCTCCTTTATGTGGCCCGCGGCAGTGCCTGCCGCGTGCTGGACGCCGCCACGGGAAAGACGCTCCGGGAGATCGCTCTCCCCCCGCCTCCCCCGGGAGACGGCGTCCGACCCGAATGGGGATACATCGGCATCCACGGCGATGCCCTGCTCGGGGGCTGGGGGGTCGAGACCTACAGCAGCCGGCTCTCCCGCTTCGAGAAAAAGCTGTCGGTCTTCATGAACTACGACGCCTCCACGAGCCGGGGACTGGTCGCGATGGACCGCCGGACCGGCGACGAGCGGTGGCGCCTCGCGGCCGAGCACGGCTTCCCCCACAACGGGATCGCCGCCGGCGGCGGACACGTCTATGTCCTCGACCGCATCCCGCCGTTCGTCGAGGAGCGGATGAAGCCCGGAGGGGCGTTCCGTCTGGCGGCCCTCCGCCTCGACACGGGACGCCCCGCCTGGGAGACGCGGGAGGAGGTCTTCGGCACCTGGCTGGGCTATTCGGCCGAGCACGACATCGTGCTCCTGGCCGGGCGCCCCTCGCGGGACATGGTCGAGGGAGAGCCGGGCCGCCGCATGGCCGCCTTCCGGGGACGCGACGGGAAGAAGCTCTGGGACCGTCCGCACCGCTACGGAAGCCCCCCCATCCTCCACGGCGGGCGCATCCTCACGCCGGAGGGGCGCTACAGCCTCCTCACCGGCGACCCGGAGCCGAGGACGGATCCCCTCACCGGGTCGGCGGCCCCCTGGACGTTCCAGCGCACCTACGGGTGCAACTACGAGATCGCCTCCGAGCATCTCCTCACCTTCCGGTCCGGAGCTGCGGGGTTCTTCGATCTCGCCGCGGACGGCGGCACCGGCAACTTCGGCGGATTCAAGTCCGGGTGCACCTCGAACCTGGTCGCCGCCGACGGCGTCCTGAGCGCCCCGGACTACACGAGGACCTGTTCCTGCTCGTACCCGACCCAGTCCTCCCTCGCGCTCGTGCACGACCCCGAGGCCGAATACTGGACGGCCGCACCCGGCGGCCTCGGGGCGGGCCCGATCCGCCGCATCGGGATCAACCTGGGGGCACCGGGCGACCGGCGCGATGGCGACGGCACCTACTGGATGGAGGTGCCCGCCGTGGGCGGCCCCTCCCCGTCCGTCGAAGTCTCGGTCCAGGGGCCGGCGGTCGGCTTTTTCCGCCTCCACGCCGCGCGACTCGCCGGCGAGGGGCTCCGATGGGTGGCCGCCTCGGGACTCCGGGGCGCGGCCGTCGTGCGGATCGCGACAGGGCGCTCCGCGGGCGGGCTCGCGGGCATCCCCGTGGCCGAGGGGGCGGATGACGCGGAAGAGTCGGCCGACGGCCAGGTCTCGATGACCAGCTCGGACCTGGAGCTCGTCGAGGACAAGACGCCCCAGGTGGTGGGCTTGCGGTTCGGGAACGTGGCGGTGCCGCGCGGGGCTCGGATCGCGGAGGCGTACGTCCAGTTCCAGGTCGACGAGGCGAGCCGCGGCGAGGCCGCGCTGGTCCTGCAGGCCGAGGCGGCCGACGCCGCCGCCCCCTTCCGGGCGGAGCCGCGCAACCTCAGCGCGCGGCCCCGGACCCGGGCCTCCGTCGCCTGGCGCCCCGGGACCTGGAACGAGATCGGTGCCCGCGGGACCGGGCAGCGCACCCCGGAGCTGGCCCCCCTGATCCGGGAGGTGGTGTCGCGCCCCGGATGGAAGAGCGGCAACGCCCTCGCGATCCTCGTGACGGGCAGCGGGCGCCGCGTCGCCGCGTCGTTCGAGGGGAACCGCGACGGGGCGCCGCGCCTCGTCCTGAAGTCCGATCCGCCGGACCGCATCGACGCACCCGCACCCCCCGGCCGCTTCACCGTCCGCCTCCACTTCGCCGAGCCCGAGGAGATCCGGCCCGGCGACAGGCTCTTCGACGTCCTGATCCAGGGACGGAAGGTCCTGGACCGGTTCGACGTGGCGCGGGATGCCGGCGGGATCCGGCGGCCCGTCGTGAAGACCTACCGGGGAATCGAGGCGGGAGCGGCGGTCGAGGTGGAGGTGCGTCCCGCCGAGGGATGCCGGCAGCCGCCCGTGCTGGGCGGCGTGGAACTGGTGGCTGAGTAGGTCCGTGTCGGCACCGGGCGGACCGCCGGGTCCCCGGACCGGGGGCGTTGCCGCCCCGCGCGTCCTACCGATCCTTCCCGTTCGATTTGGCCGGACCGCTCCCGTTCCCCTTCGGCCGCTTGAGCATCTTGTCGACGAGGGCCTGGCCGCCGGCATCGAGTCGCGCAAAGACCGGGTCGTCGCGTTCCATCCGCTCGCGCCGCGCGATCTCCCGGAAGGCCCATCGGGTGTGGCGGGCGATCCACTCGGAGATGGGCAGCGCCCGCCCGTGTGCGCGCACGAGAGGCAGCAGGAAGCGCTTGTCCCCCAGCCGCGCGACGAGCTCGACCACCTCCTCCCGCACGCGCGTGCGCCCGTCCCCGAGCATCCCCAGGAGATCGTCCGCCCCGTCCCGGCTGCCCAGATCGGCGAGCGCGCGGTGGACCCGGATCTTCGCGTTCGCGCAGAGCGACGCGACGAATCCGTCGCCCGGCTTGCGCATCGCCGCGTTCAGCTGCGCGAGCATCTTCGTCAGCGCGGGGAGCGCGCGCCGGTCGGCAAGATGCCCGAGGACCTCCGCGACGGCCTCGAGAAGGTAGACCTCGTCCGCCCGGCGCGGCACGTCCATCGCCTGCAGGCCGGCGATCAGGAGGGGCACGACCGGCTTGCCGATCCGCTCCAGCGCCTCGGCAAGGACCGGGTAGCGGCCGGACTGGGGGGAGGTGCGGAGGAGAGTCTCGACGAGCTGGACGGCCGCGCCTTCACCGCAGCGCGAGATGGCCTCCAGCGCCTGCTGGCGGGCGTCCATCTCGTCCGACAAGAGCTGGGCCACGAGGGAGGAGGGATCGCCCCGTTCGCCCGGACGTCCGGGAGGCTCCGACTCGGTCGCACCCCCTTTGTGCGAGGAGACCGATTCCCCCCGCTGTCCCGACTCGCCCACGCCAGGCGCTCCTTTCTCCACCCGCCCCCGGACGCCTGGAAAAAGTATATCAGCGACTTCCCGCGCGTGAAGGACCCGGCACCCGAATCACATAAAGTTTTTTTTGATGCCGCCCCGCCGCGCCCCACGCCGTGTCGCTCCACGCTCTACGCCCCACGCTCTACGCCCCCCCCCTTCTTGTCGTCCCCGTCTCCCGACATCGGCGCCCCCCCCCCTTCCTCCGGCTCCAGAGCCTCCTCCCCTTCTTCCGGGGGCATCCGCAGCTGCCGCTCGGCGTCGACGACGTCGCGTTTCAACCGCCGGACGCCCTCCCGGAGCCGCTCGGCGAGATCGGGCCGGGTCCCCGCGACCGCGTGCGAGACTTGGCGCAGGAGCTGGATCGCCTGCCGAAGCGACCGCACGAGGTCGCCGTCCGACGACGAGGTCATGTCGCGCAGGACGTCGAACCCGGCGCCCGTCGACCAGGCGAAAACGAGGGCGGAGAGCCGGAAGTCGAGGTGCTTCACAGGAGGCTCGATCCCGCGCGACAGCTCCGCCTGGCGGATCGCGCTGACGACGCGGAGGGACCGCTTCTTGATCGGCGGGAAGCGCGGGACGTCGGTGGGCGGGTCGTACCATGCGCCGCGGCGCGCCTCGAAGACGGCGGCGGTGAAGACGACGTTGAGCAGGTCCGGGCCGAGCCCGTCGAGGACCCCCTGGGCCAGCAACTCCGCCACCTGGAGCTCGTACCCGTAGATCTGCGCCGCGAGCTGCCCCTTGGCGGTGAGCGACCGGTCGCGAAGGTACCCGAGGTCGCGCAGGACCTGGATCCGCCGCCGCAGCAGGCGGACCTTCTCCCCGAAGGCGTGGGCGTGCCCGCCCCCGGACGGCTGGAAGTTGCTGAAGCTCTTCTCCGCCGCCTCGAAGATCCGGTCGCCCAGGCGGCTGTAGAGGTTCAGGATCGTGGCGTAACTCAGGTTGAAACGGCTGACGATCGGCTCGACCGCCCCGCAGAGGATCCGTCGCACGGCGGGGCTCCGGACGGCCGGCCACTCGACGCGCGAGACGACCGTCCCGACCCGGTCCATCCCCCGCCGTCCTGCCCGGCCCGCCATCTGGAGATACTCCCGCGTCATGATGAACGCGCGTCGCACGCCGTCGAACTTATGGAGGGTGTCGAAGGCCACGGCGCGCGCGGGCATGTTCACGCCGAGCGCGAAGGTCTCCGTGGCGAAGAGCAGCTTGATCAACCCCGTCGTGAAGAGCCGCTCCACGATATCCTTGAGCGTCGGCAGGAGGCCGGCGTGATGGTAGGCGATGCCGCGCATCAGCAGCCCGCGCATCGAGGCCGCCGCGGGATCTCCCGCGAGGCTGTAGCGCTGGACGAGGGCGTCGACGTGTCCGGCGACGGACGCCTGCTCCGCCGTCGACAGCAGGGTCCGCCACCGGTTGTTCTCCGCCATCCGCTCGCACTCCCGCCGGTTGAAGGCGAAGTAGAGGCAGGGAAGCCATCCGCGGCCCTGGACGAGCGCGATCAGCTCCTTGCGCGCGCGCGCGTCGTCACCGTGCCCCCGCCGTCCGGCGTGGTCCCCGGCGTGCCGCCGTCGCGGCTCCCGGTACGACCGGTCCAGCCGCTCGAAGGCCTCCAAGTCCATCGGCTCGCGGTCCTGCACCGCCAGGACGTGCTCCAGCGGCACCGGCCGCGCCTCCTCGCGCACGACCGTGTACCGGTCGCGGCGAATCGTCCGAAGCCACTGCGCGAACGTCTCGACGTTCGAGACCGTCGCGCTGAGGCAGACGAAATGGACGTGCGGCGGGGCGAAGATCAGGCTCTCCTCCCAGACCGTCCCCCGCTCCGGGTCGTCGAGGTAGTGAATCTCGTCGAAGATCACCGTGTCGACCGTCTCGACGGCGGCGGGGCTCTCGAAAAGCGTGTTGCGGAAGATCTCCGTCGTCATGATGCAGGCGTCGGCGGCCGGGTTGATCGAGACGTCCCCGGTCTTGATCCCGATCCGGTCGCCATAGCGGGAGGTGAAGTCGCGGAACTTCTGGTTGCTGAGGGCCTTGATGGGCGCGGTGTAGACGACGCGCCGTCCCGCCGCGAGGCATTTCTCGAGCGCGTACTCGGCGATGAGCGTCTTGCCCGAGCCCGTGGGGGCGGCGACGAGGACGGACTCCCCCGCGTCGATCGCCCGGATCGCGCGCTCCTGGAAGGGATCCAGATTCAGGCCGTGGAACTCGGTCACGGGATGCGACACCTCCGCGTCGGGGTCCCGTCCGGAGGTGTCGCCTCGGGGGGGGGGAGGGAGTGAAAACGACATCACGTCACAGACGC
>CAYUME010000336.1:0-385 GCA_964445475.1 uncultured Planctomycetia bacterium | reverse complement strand
TTTCGCCGGCGGCGCCGGCGGGGCGACGGCCCCCTCGCCGGGAACGGGGGGGGGCGCCGGCGCGACCGGCGCTCCCGTCTCCACCGCCTTCCGGGTCTTTTCCCAGAGGTCGTAGTTGTCGAGGAACCTCTGCTCGGACGGAGTCAGGGCCGCGCCGATCGTCGGCAGCTTGATGCGCAGCCAGTCCGCCGTCTTGTCAACCGCCGTGCCCCACCCGTCCTTCGGGGGGAATTCCTTGAGCAACGCAAGCCCCTTCTCCCGCTCCTCCGCGGTCAGCACGGCGTTCGCGGCCGAGGCGGGCGCCGCGGACGTATCGGACGTCGCGGGGACGGGGGCGTCCGCCGGCGGCGGCGCCGCCGCCGCCGCCTCGCGATCGATGGCGATC
>CAYUME010000335.1:0-5893 GCA_964445475.1 uncultured Planctomycetia bacterium | reverse complement strand
CGGGTACCGCAACCCGATCTCCCTCGACGACGCCATCGACGCCTCGATCGCGGCGGGACGGCAGCTGCCGTCCGGGCTCCGGTGCACGGCGCGCGGCGGGGTCGCCGCGACACCGTCGGCCCGGACCTTCCTGGACCGGCGGGGCTGAGATACGCCGCGCCCGCGCGCAGGAAAGCCCGCCGCCGAAGCCGGCCTGCGCGCCGGCCAACCAGCTCGAGTACGTCGCGGAACTGTCGGCGATGGACTTCGCGCGCTGCAACTACCCGCCGGCCGACCGCGAGGCCCTCCGGCAGGTCGACCCGACCGGCGTCGCGATGATCGGGAAGATGTGGGGCCTCGCCGGCGACCGCCCGGGAGAGGAAGAACGGCGATGAGGCGCCTCCCGGGGCGCGCGAGGGGGGACCGTCGGTCCGGTCCGGGGACGGATCCGGAACCCCTCACGCCGTCGGCCCGGCGCCCGCTTCCGCCGCCGCGTCTCCCGCCGGCTCGCCGGGCGGCCCCGTCCGGAGGGGGACCATCGCCGGCAGCAGCGCGATCCCCAGCAGCCCGAAGCCGGCGTCGATCGCCATCGTGACCGGGTAGCCCATCGCCTCGATGAGCACCCCCTGCCACCGGGCCGTGTACCACGTCACGAGGTTGATCATCGCCATGTAGGCCGTGAACTGCGTGGCCGCCACCGCCGGCGTGCAGATGTCCATGAAGAGCGCCGTCCGGGTCCCGGTCAGAAGCCCCTGGAAAACGGAGTAGACAAGGCTCGCCCCCCAGAGGCCGCCGATCAGGATCCCGGGCGGCACGGGGCGGCCGGGCAGGCGGGGATCGACCGGCCAGACCCATCCGTGCCGCCACATCAGCCAGGCCAGCCCGACGGTGGGCAGGGCGGTCCCGACCAGGTAGAGGGCCAGCATCCGCCGGCGCCCGAACCGGTCCGACAGCCAGCCGCCGGCGATGCACCCCGCGGCCGAGACGAGCGTCGAGACGAGGGTGAGGGTGGCGATCTCCGCGTCCTTCATGCCCAGCTCGACCTGCAGGTTCGACGCAAGCGCCAGGGAAAGCGCGAAGGCCCCCGCGGGGAGGAGGGCGAAGACGAGCCCGACACGCGCCGGGCGCGTTCCGAAGAAGGCCCGGACGGCCTCGCGGGCGTAGCGCCCGATCTCGCGCCCGGCCTCGGCGAAGCGCGATCCGTCCGCGCGCGGACGTGCCTTCCCCCGCGGCTCCTTCAGGCGGATCGAGACCAGGAAGGTGACGGACAGGACGCAGGCGACAACGAAGAGGAACGACGCGTCGGTCCCCAGGACGCCCGAGAGGTAGAGCACGCCCGACCCGCCGACCGCCTGGCCGAGGATCTGGCCGCCGAACATCAGCCCGTTGGCCAGCCCCCGCTCCTCCTCCTGGAGCACGCCGCAGGCCAGGGCGTCGATGGCCACGTCCTGCGTGGCCCCGAAGACGTTGAGGACCATGACGATCGCCGTGAAGAGCTTCAGCTCGGCGGCGAAGTCGACGGGCATGGCGACGAGGAGCATCCCGCACATCAGGAACTGCATCGCGACGATCCAGGCCCGGCGCCGCCCCAGCCGGTCGGAAGAGAAGGTGTCGACGAGCGGGCCGGTGACCCACTTCCACGCCCAGGGCAGGTAGAGGGAGCCGACGAAGGCGCCGATCTCGGCCGGCCCCACCCCCTGGCGCCGCATCCAGGTGGCGACGGCGGTGGCGGTGAAGCCGAGCGGGATCCCTTCCGTGAGGTACAGGAAGAAGAACGCCGTCAGACGCCCCCGTTTCGTGGCCAACAGGTCGCCGAACATGACTCGCGATCGCCTCCCAGCTCGGGAAAAGGGCCTACTCCTCCGCGCGGGGCGGCTCGCCGGCCGCCTGACGCTCCTTTCGAGCGAAAAGCCATTATAACGAACGCACGCCGATGCGAGAACGGGATCCGGGCGCAGCCCCCTGGCGACGCGACGCGCCGGCCCGCTTCCCCCGCCGTCGCAAAATCACATGTTTTTGTCGCAGCGGCGGCGGTCCGGCGGCGCCCGGGTACCTGTAGAATGCATCGAAGCCGAGGCCGGCGGGCGCCGACTCGACCGGCGGCCCATCGACCTCAAACTGGAGCGCCCCCCCATGCTGAACGCCGACAGCCTGCGATTCCTCGAGCGCCTGATGAACACGCCCAGCCCCTCCGGCTTCGAGCAGGAGGCCCAGCGGCTGATCCGCGGCCACGCGGGGCGGCACTGCGACCGCGCCGAGACCGACGTCCACGGCAACCTTATCCTGGCCCGGAACGAGAAGGCGCCCCTGCGCATCATGCTGGCCGGCCACGTGGACGAGATCGGCTTCATGGTCCGTCACATCGACGACCGGGGGTTCGTCCACGTCTCCGCCATCGGCGGGGTCGACGAGCCCACCTGCGCGGGCCGTCGGATCACCTTCCAGGGCCGGAACGGCCCGGTACCGGGCGTCATCGGCCGGATGGCCGTCCCCCTGATGACGCCGGAGGAGCGGAAGAAGGCCCCGCCGTTCGAGGAGCTGTGGGCGGACATCGGGGCCCGGGACCGGAAGGACGCCGAGCAGGCCCTCGCGGTGGGAGACCCCGGCGTCCTCGAGGCGGACTTCCGGATCCTGCGGAACGGGATCGCGGCGGCGCGCGCCTTCGACGACCGCATCGGCGCCTTCATCGTGGCCGAGGTGATGCGCCGCCTTCCCCGCCGCCTCCGCGTCGCCGTCTACGGCGTCTCCACCGTGCAGGAGGAGATCGGCATCCGGGGGGCCAAGACCAGCGCCTTCCGCATCAAGCCGCACGTGGCCCTCGCCGTCGAGGTGGGCTTCGCCACCGACCACCCGCGGATCGACACGAACCGGTACGGGGAGATCCGGATGGGCGGCGGCCCGACGCTCCACCGCGGCGCCAACATCAACCCCGTGGTCGACGAGCTCCTGGTGAAGGCGGCGCGGTCGCACCGGATCCCCGTCCAGCGCCGGGCCGAGCCCCTGGCGACCGGCACCGACGCGAACGCCATCCAGCTGAACGAGTCCGGCGTCGCCACCGGCCTCGTCAGCGTCCCCAACCGCTACATGCACTCGCCGGTGGAGCTGGTGCACCTGGGCGACGTGGAGAACACCGTCCGCCTGCTGGTGTCGTTCGTCTCGGAGCTCTCCCCCGCGCAGACCTTCATCCCCCGATAACCTCCTGCGATGTCCAGCCCGAGGCACAGCCTGGAGACTGCCGCGACCGCGCGGACGCACGCCCCCGCGTCCCGGGCGCGGGCACTCGCCGCGTTCGGGGCGTTGCTCGCCGCCTCGGGCGCCGGCGCCGGGCCGCGGACGACGCTGCTGGTGCCGCTGCCGGCGGAGCCCGCCTGGCAGGACCTGGCGTTCCTGGCGGCGGTGCCGGCGGCGACGGTCGCCAACGACGGGGCGCCGTCCCTCGTCGCGCTCGACGCGGCCGGCACGGTCACGCCCGAGATCCAGGACTATGCGCGCCGGTACCGCCCCGACACGATCTACCGGATCGGCGACGCCTCCGAGCCCCGCGCCGTCGCCGGCCGGAGCTGCCAGCCGCTGCGGGCGGGCTCCGCGGACGAGGCCGCGCGCCGGCTGAGCGAGGCGTTCTGGCGCGCGTGCCCGACGGCGGTGATCGCCCCCGAAGGCGACTACGAGGCCGCCCTCGTCGCGTCGTCCCTCGCCGCGCGGCTGCGCGCCCCGCTTCTCTTCGCCGCCGCATCGGGCGTGTCGGACGCCACCGCCCGGGAGCTGCGCCGGCTGCAGGCACGGGAGGTGATCGCCGTCGGCCGAGGCGCGGCGCGCCCGCTGGCGGCGGGGCCGGCCCGGATCACCGAGCTTCCCGATGCGCCCGGCGTCATGGCCTGGGCGCGGTCTCGCACGATGGACGTCCGCTACCTCGCCGCGGTCAATCCGACCGACCGGGACCAAACGGTCGTCCGGAAGCTCTCCCTGGCCGGGGCGCTCCTGGCCGCCGGCCGGGACGGGCTCGTCGTTCCGCTGGCGGTCGCGGTGCACTGGAAGGTCCCGTTCCGCGGCGAGACCCCGAAAGGCGAGGCGCCGGCCGGCTGGCCGGCGTCGGCGGCCCCGCCGAAGGCGGGGCGCGTCGCCGTCGACGGCCGGGAGACCGCCTTCCTGCTCACCGGGAAGCCCAAGGAGCGGGACCTGCGCGTCTACTTCGACGTCGACGGCAACGGCGCCTTCGCCGGGGCCGGCGAGGGCCCGTTCGCGACGGGCGACGCGGTCGAGCTCGCCGGCACGCGATGCACGATCACCCTCGGCACGGAGAACGGCGCCGGCAAGGCCGACGTGCGCCTGACCTGGCCGCAGGCCGAGCGGCTCTGCGAGGACCTGGGCCGATGCTACGCGGCGCTCGGGGGGCCGCCCGAGCACCTCTGCCTCGCGGGATTCCCCGACGCGATCCCGCAGGCGATCGTCGGCCGGGGCGGCGTATTCGAGGAGCTCACCTCCGACCTCCCGTACGCGAACGCGGACGGCGACCCCTTCGCCGAGATCGGGGTCGCCCGCGTCATCGCCGAGAGCGTCTCGTTCGCCACGCTCTTCGCCAGCCGCGTCCTCACCTACCGGTCGCTGGCCGCCCCCGAATGGCAGGACCGCGCCTGCCAGGCGCGCTGGGAGAACACGTACGGGAAGCTGTTCGAGAACGTCGGCTTTGACGCCTCCTACCGCCACACGGAGGAGAGCCTGAAGTGGGTCGTCGCCCCCGCGCCGGGCCGGAAGGGGAAGCGGGCTCAGACGTTCGAGCCGGACTCGCCCCCGGCGCGCTGCGCCGTCCTGACCCACATGGATCACTCCTGGTGGCACGAGCTCGGGCACACCTTCGCCTGGGACGCCGACACGCTCCTGGCGCCCGTCGTCGTCGAGTCGGGCGGCTGCCTGACGGCGGCCCTCGACCGGGAGGCGGACAACCGGTCGGTGATCGCGCGCCTCTTCCGGATGGGCGCCGTCGCCTTCGCCGGCAACGCGCGGCCGGGCTGCGCGCCGCAGGAGCTCCAGCGGATGGAGCTCTGGAACGGCCTGCTCGCCGGCCAGACCCTCGGGCAGGCGCACCGCCGCTCGATCAACAGCGCCCTCGTGACGGTCCTCGACCGGAAGGAGGGCCCGGGCGGGGCCTACCGGTACCAGCTGCACATCCGCACGGCGTTCGGCGACCCCGCGTTCGCGCTGCGCGTGCCCTCCGGGCCGAAGTCGGCGCCGGCCCGCGCCCAGGTCGACGGCGACCGGGTGACCGTCCACGCACCGGGACAATGGTGGCCGGTCAAGATGGTCGTCCCCGAGGACTGGAAGCAATGGGAAGGCAAGGACCTCCACGTCCTCCGCGGGGCCGGCACCTACGCGCTCCGCGCCTGGTGCGGCGAGGGCTACGACCGCGAGGAGACCTTCATGACCGCCGAATTCACGACCCGGCGCCGTGTCGCGCGGATCGAGCAGGTCCAGCAGCCGCCGTCGCCCCTCGGCTGGCGCGGGACCTGGCATGCGGACGCGCACGCCGACGGGTCCCGGACGTACCGCTGGGCCGTCCGCCTGGCGGATTTCGACCAGGTGCAGGGCCGCCTCGTCAACGCGGTCGACCGTCTCGACTATCGGGTGACGTACGAATGAGACCGGCGCCCCGCTTTTCTCAAGGACTGCCCGCATGATCCACCGGATGCCGGCCGCCGCCCCGACGCTCGCGCTTTCGTTCCTGGCTGGCTCATAATCGCGCGGTCGAATTATCTAGCTGTAACGCGTGACGGCGCGTGTTGTTACCATTACGCTCGTTGGGTGAGCCTCCCGACAGAAATCGACATTCGCGTGCCAGCCTTCATGCTCTCCAGCACCTCGCTCGTCATCCGCAACGAAAGCGGCGTGGAGGAGGTCATGGCGGCGAAACTGGTGAAAT
>CAYUME010000334.1:0-5901 GCA_964445475.1 uncultured Planctomycetia bacterium | reverse complement strand
CGCCTCGATCTCCTCCCACGGCCGGCCCAGCTCCCGGGCAATGGCGGCCTTCGCCACCGCCTCGCCGGTCTCGAAGAGCCGGTCCGGCTCCCGGACAAGGGGGTGGAGCTTGGCCGCCTTGTCGAAGACGCTCAGGCGCAGCGCCGCGGCCCGGCCTTTCGCGTCCTCCTCGTACTCGCTCGCGTCGTCGAGGAGCTTGCAGAAGGCCCGGATCCGGCGCGCGTCACAGTCCGGCTCGCCGGCGAACAGGCCCTCGATGGCGCGATGGAGCTCGACGCGGCACCGTCCGATGCCGGTCCGGTAGACCGCGAGCATCTTCTCCGCGTAGGCTGCGTAGTGGCCGTGCGACGTCCGCGTCAGGCGGTCGGGCACGGCGCGCCCGCGCTCATACGCGACGATGGCGAGTTCGCTCGTAAGCATCGCTCTGCCGTCTCCGCCGGGACCGCTCCTCGTCCCGGGTGTCCCCGGTCACCACCTCGTAAAGCGTCGCCCGCGCCCCGCCCGTCTTCCGCAGGATCCGCCCCAGTCGCTGCTTGGCCTGCCGCGTCGAGGCCTGCCCGCCGATCACGATGGCCACCTTCGCGGCCGGGACGTCCACCCCCTCGTCGAGGACCTGGTTGGCGACGAGGACGGGGAACCGGCCGGAGGCGAGGCCCTCGAGCACCGCCAGGCGCTCCTTCTTCCGGGTGTGGGAGAGGATGGTGGGCAGGAGGAACCGCCGGGAGACGTCGAGCGCCATGGCGTTCGAGCCCGCGAAGACAATGGCGCGCTCGCCGACGTGCAGGCGGAAGAGGTCCTCCAGCACCCGGAGCTTCTCGGCGGCGCGGTCTTCGATGGACTGCTTGAGCCGGAAGGCCCGCTGGGCGCGGCGGGCGGCCGGGTCGCGGCCCGCGTCCGCGCAGAGGTCCTCCCAGTCGTAGTCCGGCGCATCCTTCCTCCGCGCGGCGAGGAAGGCCTTCACATCGCTCGTGGCCTCGTTGTAGACGGCCTGTTCCTCCGCGTTGAGAGCGACGGGGATGCGGACGACGTCGTAGTCAGCCAGCACCGTCCCGGCGGCCTCGGGGAGGCCCTGCCGGTAGACGACGGGCCCGACGAGGCGGTCGAGGTCGGCGTGGAGGCCGTCGGACCGCTCGGGGGTAGCGGTGAGGGCGAGGCGCCGCGGGGCGGCGCAGAAGAGGGCCGCCTCCCGGTAACTGCGGCCCGGCAGGTGGTGGGCCTCGTCGAAGACGACCAGGGCGAACTGTGCCCCCAGCTCGCCCATGTGGAGGTAGGCGCTGTCGTAGGTGGTGACTGAGACCGGGCGGACGTTGAAGTGTGTATCGCCGATGACGCCGGCGTTGTACCCGAGGCCGCGGAGGATCCGGCGGTGCCACTGGTACATGAGGTCGCGGACGGGGGCGACGACGAGGGTGGCGACGGGGGAGTCAGCCATGGCGGCGAGGGCCACCTCGGTTTTGCCCGTCCCGGTGGGCATGATCACCTGGCCGCGCCCCCCGGCGGCGCGCCAGGCGGCGACGGCGTCCCGTTGAGCCGGGCGGAGGGGGGGGAGATCGACGCGGGGCCATTCGACGGCCTTGGGCTGGGGGACGTCGTCGTGGAATCGGTTGCCCAGTCGTTCGCGGAGGGCGTCGCGGGCGTCGGCGTAGTGGATGGCGTCGCAACGCCAGGCGGACAGGCGGTCGTCCCAGACCCAGGAAACGCCGGCTGGCGGCGGGGCTCCCGCGTCCCGGCCAAGGCCGGTCAGGAGCAGGGTCCCGCGGTCAAAAGCGAGGCGGATGGGGGCGCCGGGCGGCTGCATGGCGCCATCGGGATAGCAGGCGGCAGGCGCCCGCGTCAAGGGATCGTGTGCGCGGCGGCGGCCCGCGGTATCCGCCCGGTTCCGCCAAGGGCCCTGGCGGCGCCGCAATCGCCTCTCTTGGCCCCGTAAAGGCGGCAGTCGGTGGTCAGGGGCAGGCTCTCGGGCGTGCACGCGTCCAGGGCCGTCTGAGGAAGCGTGTTCGGCCCCCCTGTTCGGTCGCGAATCCCATGTATCGCGCACTCGGCGAAGGGATCGGCTTGCATCAAAATAATCTTTGTGCGCGCATCCGAGCCAGTGCCTTCATCGCCGGCGCGATTCGGCGTCTTCGTTCCTCCACCGTCGAGACAAACGCCGCTGGCGGCGGTGGGGGTTCTGAGGCTGTCGCGGTAGGGAAGATCCATCCGCGTCTCGGGTCGTAGTCCTGCTCGTCGTTGAGAATCCCCATCACCCGAGACGTGCAGATCCCGGAACATCCGCTCGTCACTGGTCCGATAGACGGGTAGCACCTTCTGGACCACGTTTTGGTCGAGGGGCGCGTCAGTTGGTTTACGAGGGTCAATTTGGCAGCAAAAGTGCCGCCTCGTCAAGGTTCAACCCCTTGATGGTGTGCAGCAAGGACCCTTCAAGGATGTCCGTGGGTAACCCTAGTACAAGGACACGAGGGTCGGGGGATCCTGCAGGGTCTCAGTGACAAAAGTGGTGACACTGGTATCCATTTTGGACGTCATCGAATCCGGAGTAGCTTGACCGTGATCGTCCCGCTGTTGTCGTTGGGGTAATGGTCCCGCGGATTCAGCGTGATCTGGCCTTCACCCTCGGCGATGTACCCCATGATCCTCTGCTGATTGTCGACCCGGATGTACATCTTCATGAACTCCGGATAGATCGCCCGCGCCTGGAGAAGATCCCCCCGGTAGTCCATGGGGGGCTCATTGGGGCCCCCCTTCCACTGGTCCGAGGGGCACGGCGCGACGAGCCAGGCCTCGCCCTTCCGGACGAAGACCTTGGTTTCCGTCACGCCCTTGGCGTCGGCGTTCACCTTCACGCCGGGAAGCGTCTTCCATTCCTGGTCGGTCAGCTTCCCGTTCTCGATCTTGTCAGCAAGGTTGAGGTACACGTCCGGGATGACCTTGGCGGCGACCTCGATCTGCGTATTGAGCAGGTCGATCTGCAGCTTGACGGCCATCGCCGATTCCAAGCGGCCGGCCTTCGTCTCGGCCTCCATGATCGGTTCCAGATCCTTGCGCGCAGCGGCGGCGGCCTTCGCGACGGCCTCGTCGTAGGCCTTCTTCGCGGCGGCCACCGCCTTGTCGTAGCGGTCGATCGCCCTGCGTGCCGCGACCGGCAGGGGGTCCGGTTCGCGGACGCCCGGCAGCCCGGCGGGAGCACCGAGCAAGACCGTCGGCGAGAAGAGGATCGCGATCACGATCGGCAGCCTTCTCATGGCCCCCCTCCTGAATAACGGAACTGATTGCACCCGGCGCGAACCCCCAAAACGCGATCATGCATCGACGATATGAGTTCCTGGATTCGAAGGAGAATTTGATGGCGCAATGGAACTCAGCTTGGCAAGAGCAGAACAGCCGCCAATGAGTCCGAATACGCCTAGGGCGAGGGCTACTATGGCAACAACTGTATCAAGGACATCGCGACGGCGAGATTCCTCGATTTTCCGCATCATATTGGCAGCCATGGAATCGATCTTATCGCAATACGAATCGGCCACATCACGGAAGTCAGTAGTCACTCCTCTCTGTTTGCTAGATGTTTCAATTATCGATAATTGATCGCGCATTTCTTGCTTCTTGGCTTTTTGCAGGGTGACAACCATGTCAGATGTAATAGGACAGTCGCCAACCAAGCCGAAAAAGGCACCGACGCCCAGTCCCGCCAATAGTCCCGAGCCCCAAAGCACCCCCCACCAACCGAATCTCTTGCGTTTGATGATCTCATGTGAATTAGAGTGCATGGGACCCCCCTTCATGCAAATCGCACAATCACGATTGCATCCAATATATATACCCCCTAACAGGGGATTAATCAAATCGTATTATCCCCCAGTATCGGGGTTTTACGACTGCATCCAGCAGCCGTATCATCCCCCCTTTGAGGGGGTGATTTATGGCGAGGCTGCGGGAACGGCTGGGGAGGAAGATCCAGGTCCTGCGCAAGGCGGCAGGGCTCACACAGCCGGAACTCGCCGAAAAGGCGGGAACGTACTACAAGTACCTGTCGTACATTGAGGGCGGGCGCAAGAACATCTCCACGGAGATGGTCGAACGTATCGCCAAGGCGCTGGGCGTTGAACCGTACGAGTTGTTCGTATTTGACCAGGGTGGGCGGGGAGAAACAGCTTCCGCGGATGAAAAGGCTTTGCGGAAACTCCTCCAAGGCGTCGATCCCCGAGTCCGATCGCTGGCGCTGGAGCTCATGCGAAGCCTGTTGCGATGGTCCAGGGCCCGACAGCGATGACAACAGGTGTTCATCCTTGGCCCAAGACATCCGGGATGATTCTTTCGATTTGACGGTCCTCGGCGGATTGGAATTCATGGTATCGTGTTCGGCTCCTGGCGCGCAACGTCGTGACGGTTAGCACCGCCGCCCTGAAAGAAGCCGCAAACACTGAAGTCGCTTCCGTTGCACTTTTTCGTCCCATTCTGCCAACAGGATCTCGACGGTTTTCCCGCTTTTAACCTCCGCGGCCGTCAATCCCCCACCTTCCATCTTCACGCCAGCCAGACGGGCCTCGTTGACGACCGCGAGCCGCGTTCGCAGGGATTCTCTACAGGTACGGCGCGGATCGAAGCTCCGTGTCAGGCGGAGTCCTACGAGTGGATCCAGGGGACAAGCATTCACGCTACATCCCTTGAACCGAGGGCAACGCCTCATCCAGCGTAAGTCGTCCATCATTGGAAAGGCCCTCCAGATACGTAAAACGGGTGCAGAGACCGTGGTCCGGCGCCGAAGATGACCCGAAAGGCCTAAAAGCAGTCGACACCCGGCAGCAGGACGCGTGGCGCCGCGAAAAATTCCGTGTTTGGTATCCTTCCTGGTATCCTTCGCGACCCTTGATCGCGGCGCGTTACTTCGCCTGTAGTCGCGTTTGACTCCCGGTCCCATTCGCCGTAAACTCCTTATTCGGTGGAGGGTTAGAAGGGAAGTTTTTCCGGAGGGGTGCCTGAGCCCGGTTGAAAGGGCCGGTTTTGAAAACCGGTGTGGCCGTCAGGTCACCGGGGGTTCGAATCCCCCCCCCTCCGCCCCTTTCCGTCCCCCCCGTCATCCCGTCTCGGAAATCCAGGGGAACCGCCAATCGGGGGTGTCCCCTGCCTGTCACGACAACTCGCGTAGCCCGGGGACCAACTCCTCCCACTCCGCCCCCGAGTTCCTTCACAACCCCGGCGAGGCGGCATATAATCCGGCAGTCCTGAGCCCCGGAACGGAGCACCCGCAACGCCATGCGCATCGCGCTCGCGCAGATCAACCCGACCGTGGGCGACTTCGCGGGGAACGCGGCGCGGATCCTGGACTTCGCCGACCGCGCCCGCGCCGCCGGCGCCGGGCTCGTCGTCTTCCCGGAGCTGGCCGTCTGCGGCTACCCCCCGAAGGACCTGCTCGACCGGTCCTACTTCGCGGACGACGCGCGCCAGGCGCTCGAGACGCTCGCCCCGCGACTCGACGGCATCGCGGCCGTCGTCGGGTTCCCCGACCGCAACCCCGCCCCGAAAGGCCGCGCCCTCTTCAACGCGGCCGCCGTCGTCGAGGGCGGCCGCATCCGCTCCGTCCACGCCAAAGCGCTCCTGCCGACCTACGACGTTTTCGACGAGGCCCGCTACTTCGAGCCGGCCCGGACGGTCGAGACCGCGCGCGTCGGCGACGCCGTCCTGGGCGTCTCCATCTGCGAGGACATCTGGAACGACGAGGCCTTCTGGCCGCGCCCGATCTACGCCTGGGACCCGATCGAGGCGATCGCCGCCCAGAAGCCCCGCCTCATCCTCAACCTCTCCGCCTCCCCGTGGATCGTGGGGAAAGACCGCCAGCGGCTCGAGATGGTCCGCGCCCAGGCCCGCCGCCTCCGACTCCCCTTCCTCCTCTGCAACCAGGTC
>CAYUME010000333.1:0-5924 GCA_964445475.1 uncultured Planctomycetia bacterium | reverse complement strand
TTCCGGCGATCCGCGCCGAAGGCCGGGATCGCCCCGCCGGCCGCGGCGGCGGCCGCACCGGCCAGCGTCCCCCCGATGAGGCGGCGACGGCTTGGGTCCGGACGCCGATCCCCACCCTGCCCCTCGTGATGCGATTTCACGGGTCACCTCCGCTGGCTACGGAAAACGGGACCCCGGGAATCCGACGGCCGCTCCCCCTCCCGATCCGAGCGTACAGGAGCAGCCGCCACCCGGCTTCCACTTTAGCCCCGTGAAGGATAATGAAAAGCGGCCCGAGAGCGGAGAGGGGGCGCAGGGCGTGCTCTTCCGGAACAACGCCTTCGCCGCCGAGCGCCCGATCTGGGAGCGCGTGCAGCGGCTGGGCGGGACACGGCACGCGGTCGCCATGGACGAGCCGCTCTGCTGCGCGCGGGAGCAGATCCACAAGCCCGACGACTACGCCGTCCAGGAGACAGCCGACTTCGTCGCGCGGGCTGGACTTCTACCGGCTGGGCGTGGACTGGGTGCACTTCGTCGTGAACAGTCGCGGCTCCTGGCGGAGGGACGTCGCCCGGAGGCTCGCCCCGCGATGACCCCCCTCCCCCGGGAACGGGGACTCACTCGCCAACAACATCGGCGAACCCGCCCGCGCAGCCGGAACCCCGAACGCCGCGGCGCGGCGAAGGCGGGTGACCGGGGCGGGACACACGCCCCGCCCCGGCCCCTCCGTCAGGGCGTCCGTCCCCCGCCGGACGCCGGACCGGCGAGACCGGCCGGCGCCTCCCCGCCGGCCTTCCGCCCCTTGACCGCGCTGCGCCACGCGCCGGCTCCCAGAAGCAGGAAGCTCAGGGCCACGTAGCGCCAGTCCGACATCTCCCGGAAGAGGATCCAACCGCGCACAAGCGCCGGAACGGAAAGGACGACGATCGGCGCGACCTTCCGCGTGCGCCACCCCAGGAGGAGCGCCATCGCCGCCAGCGGCGCCAGCGCCGCCAGGTCCCGCCAGGCGACGTCCCGTCCCATCCAGTCGAACGCCCAACCCGCCAGGGCCCCGGCGCCGGCCATCGCGAACGGGAGCAGGTCCCGGCCCCGGAACAGGGCGAACACAAGAAGCCACCCGACGCCCACCATCCCCCCCACGGCGCCGATCCACGTGAGGCCCGCGGACTCCGCCGCCTGCGCAAAGGACGCATCGGCGGCGATGCCGAGCGCGCCCAGGAGCACGGCGAGGATGCAGTGGGAAGCCTGCTTCCGAAGCAGCCCCCGCGCCAGCATCACGACCGCGACAAAGCCGAGACCCGCGCGCCAGCTCAGCCCGGACGAGCCGGAGGGATCGACGCCGGCGTAGAGCACGCCGAAGGAGGCGTAAACGACAGCCAGGGTGAGGAACCCCGCCCACCGGGTCCGGGCCGACGTCCAGACGAGAAAGGCCGCGATGACGGCAAAGCCGAGCGAGGGGTGCCCGAGGAGCTCGAGGCTCCACACGAAGGGCGCAACGAAGAAGCGGTCCGACGCCAGCCCGGGCAGGGCGACGGCCAGAGGCAAGCACGCCACCACCGCCGCCGGAGCGACACGCCAATTCCCCGGACCGAGCGCCACCTCGACGAACAGGAAGGTCTCCAGCGCGGCGAGCAGGAGGAAATCGCCGGGGGCATAGCGCACGGTGAAGACGTACCCGAGGGAATACAGGTGCGCCCCGGCCGCGGCGAAGACCACCCCGGCGAAGACGAGGACCATGGGGATCGTCCGCAGGAACGGCCGAGGAGATCCGTCGCCCGCCCCTTCCCGCGCCTTCGCCCGGACGATCCCGGCCAGCACGACCCCGCCCAGGACCAGCAGGAGCAGCAGGCTGCCCAGCCAGAGGTCCCGCCTCACGGGCGGCAGGACGGCCTGGGTCTCGATGACCTTCCGCAGCACGGGCCCCGCCAGGAAATTCCACAGGACCACCCCCCCGAGGGCCGCCAGGACGGCGCGCCCCAGGGGCACGCGAATCCACCGCCCCAGCGCCACCAGCTTGCCGATCCCGACCGCCGCGCACGCCGCGCCGATGGCGACCGCCAGCGAGGGCCCGCTGCCCGCCACGGTGTCCAGCGCCACCCCGCTCCCGACGAGGAAGATCGGGATCATCACCACGAGGGAGACCGCGTCGTCGGTGACGCGCCGCCCGATCACGATGAAGGCCAGCGTGCCCAGGAGCGCCAGCTCGTAGAGGTTCAGGGCGCCGAGACAGGGCAGCGCGTCGTTCAGGGCCGCCGGGTCCACGAGGAGCGGCCCCATGATCCGGGCGAGGCCGTAGAGGATGGAGAGGGCGCTGAGGCAGTAGAGGACGCTGCCGCCCGTGAGGTCGAGAAACCGGCGCCAGGACGCCGCGAGGCCCATCCCCGGCGGACACCTCCGCGGAGGATTCGCCCGCGGCCGGAAGCTCGGATGGCCCCAGGTCCGGGTCTCCCCGTCCTCCGCGCGATCCCCCGCGGCGGGATTCGACGCCGGCGACAGCGCTCCGCCGGAACCGGACGCATGCGATGCAAGCGTCGGGAACGGATCCGCGGACGACGAGGAAACCGGATCGGGATTTTCGGGTGCGGCGGCGTCCATGGCAGGCCCCCCTCTGGATCGGACCCCTCCCTCCCCACGACGATGGCGCCGGCCCGCCCCCCGGGCTCAGCGCGTCCTCCCCTTCTCCTCCGGCTTGAGCCGCTCCATCTTGGCGGTGTCGGCGCGGAGCTGAACGCTGCCGCAGGCGGCGCAGGCGTAGGCGCGGACGTCCACCATCGGCTCCGCCAGCGTCCAGAACTTCGCCTTGTCGGGCCGGAAGTAGAGCCGCCCGGTCCCCTGGAGGCGGCCCTCGACGAGGACGGCGTGGCCGCAGGCGGCGCACCGGCCGGCGGCCGCCTCCGCCTCCTTGCGGCCGGTCGTCTTCTCGAAGACGGCGTCGAGCCCCTCCCGCCGGAAGCGCGTGGCGCCGCCGACCTTGTAGAAGGAGAGGAGCCCGTCCTTCATCCAGCGGAAGACGGTGGGCTCGCTGACGCCCAGGTAATCGGCCGCCTCCTCCACCGTGTACCAGTCCTTCTCCTCGGCCATCATCCGCCTCCGAATCAAGGGTTCCGCCCACGACTATCAGTTGCTATCAATATACATCATTTACTATCACCGCGGTCAAGGGCAATCTCCCGATTATCCACCCATTTCCCAATGCGGGGGGAGACGTCCCGAATGGGTGGGAATCGCATTCCCCCCTGAAGGGGGACCCGGTCAGGGAGGAGGAAGCACATCGCGACGCCGTCGATGTACATCGTGATCGCGTCCGGCTCCACCTTCACGCCGTACCGGTGGAAATCAGTCGACACCTCGCCCGGCTTCGTCGTGACGGTCGCCCCCACGGCGCGGCGCGGCTCCTGCTTCCAGACGTGGACGGCGGACGGGTAGGCGGCGTTGTGGTGGCCGTAGGACTCTATCGCGTCGATCTCGACGCTGCTATAATCCCCGGGACGGCAACGGCCGCCGGAATCGGGGGCTTCCCATGAACGCCGCCGTCTTGGCCGCGTTTTGTCTCGCCGCGCCCATCGCCGAGCCTCCGCCCCTCCCCTTCGGCGCCGCGTACAACGTCACGCTCGTCACCGACAACGCCCCCGACTTCACCGACATCGACGCCTACCTCCGCTCCATCACCTCGCAGTGGACGGACCCGCAGGACCAGGCCATCGCCGTCTGGCGGTGGGCCCGGGCGCTCCGCAAGCAGACCACCTACCCCGTCGAGGACGGTCACACCGTCTTCGACCCCATCGCCTTCTTCCCCAGCTACGGCTACTGCAACTGCGGGATCGTCTCCGGCCTCAACGACACGATGTGGCTCCGCCTGGGCTGGAAGGCGCGCTACGTCCAGCTCGGCGACCACACCGTCTGCGAGTGCTCGTGGGACGACGGCGCGACGTGGCACATGTTCGACGCCTCGATGAGCATCTACGTCTTCAATGACAAGGGAGAGGTGGCCTCGACCACCGAGATCGAGAAGAACCCGCACTTCTATCTCGAGCAGTACGCCCCCGAGTGCGCCACGAACCCCAGCGGCTGGCGGTGCGCGTGCGACCGGCCCGTGGCCTACGACCGCACCCTCGCCAACGGCGTCGACTCCTTCAAGGCCCCCAACAGCCTCCAGGAGGCCAACCTCCACGCCCAGTGGGGCCGCCGGTACGTCCTCAACCTCCGGCCGTTCGAGCATTACACGCGCCACTTCGACCACCTGGACCCGGCCGCCCCGTCGAATCCCCGGCACTTCCGTCCCGTCCGCGGCGACCAGGACGTCGAGAAGCAGCACGGCCACGGCAACATCCGGGGCAACGGCGTCTGGCGCTTCGCCCCCGACCTCCGCCACCCGCGCGCCCGCGAGCTGGCGTACGCCGAGTCGGGCGTCGCGTGGGACGCGCGCGGCGTCCGTCCGGAGAAGCCCGACGCCCCCGGCTCCGTCACCTTCAAGGTGAACGCCGCCAACGTGGCGACCTCGGCGACGCTCCGCATCGAGGGGACCCGCGCCGCGGCGGGAGACGCCGTCGCCGTCTCCGTCTCGCGGAACGCTGGAATCGCGTGGACTCCCGCGTGGGCCGCCGAGTCCGCGGGGGCGATCGCGCAGGACGTCGACCTCATGCCGTTGATAGCCGGCGCCACGGAGCTCCTGGTCCGCGTCGAGCTGCACGGGGCCGGGGCGGCGCTCACGGCGCTCGCCGTCGATACGGTCACCCAGCTCAACCGCGCGGCGCTCCCGCGGCTGACGCGCGGCGCCAACCGCGTCCAGCTCCGGCTCGGGCCGCAGACCGACACGATCCAGCTCCAGCCCTCGATCGTGGACGGTCGCCACAAGGAGACGGCACAGGCCGAGGAGGGCGTCGACGTCGAGCCGAAGCCCGACTTCTACAAGCCCACGATCCGCCGCGCCGCGGCCGGCGCGCCGGGCCGCGTCACCTGGAAGATCGAGGCGCCCGGTCCCCTCACCGAGGTCGTCTACGGCGGCACGGTCTGCGTCAAGTCGCCGCGCGACCGCGTGACGCTCCTGCACGCGTGGGACGACAAGGCGTACGCGAAGGACTTCGAGAAGACCGACGACAAGACGCCGTTCGACCTCTGCGTCAACGCGTCCGCCGCCCCGATCCCGCCGGGGACGCGGACGGCCTTCCTCCGGTACGAGTTCCTGACCGCCGCCTCCCCGAAGAGCTACGCCGGGCCCGGGCTGCAGACCGTCTGGATGCGCGCCTGCCACGAGCCGCGCCTCAAGGGGACCGCCCCCCTCGAGGTCACGTACTGCTGGGTGGAGCACCGGACGGAGGGCGACGTCGAGCGGCACCACACGGAGATCGTGACGCGACCGGCGCACGAGTACGTCATCCACGTCGCCGGGTACCGCGACCCGACGATGAAGTGGGTGCGCGTGAACATGATGGGGTACGGCCCGGAGCCGGTCAAGCCCGGCTACTCCGACGGCCAGGACGTCGGCCCCGGCGCGGAGCCGGCCCGCGTCCGCTACCGATGGGGAGCGAACCTCGCGCTCAAGAAGCCCTACACGACCGCGGGGGCGACGAACGACAAGAACCCGGACGGCGGCGGCGACCTCACCGACGGCGTCATCGCGCCGCCCGAGGACCACGTCTCGGTCAAGTACATGCCCACGAACGTCCTCTTCGCCCCCGACGTCTCCCCCGCCGTCACGATCGACCTCGGCGAGGCCCGCGAGATCGCCGCCGTCCGGGTCCACGCCGGCCAGGAGGGCGGCTTCAAGCTGGCCTATCCGGACACGATCACGGTGGAGACGTCGCTGGACGGGAAGACCTTCGCGCGCGCGGGAAGCGTCGGCCACGACCAGGTCTTCGACCCGCCGGCGGACTACGCCCCGAGGGAGTTCGACGACGCGCCGCAGTACGCCGCGCACCCCGCGGGGGGGCGGCTGGCGTACGCGA
>CAYUME010000332.1:0-5936 GCA_964445475.1 uncultured Planctomycetia bacterium | reverse complement strand
GCGGCCGGTGCGGTGATCCTGGCGGGCGTTTTCCTCCTCGGGGACCTCGCCCGCACCCTGCGCGAGCCGTCCGGGACTGGACGGATCGTCCTCGGCGGATCGGCCATTCGTGACGCGTGGGGTCTCTTCATCCAGGCGGTGGTCTGGGCGGCGCTGGCGATGACGCTCCTGACGGCCGAGACCTCCATACGCCGGGACGGCTTCCCTCCCGGCGAATTCTACGCCCTGCTACTGGTCGGGACGTCCGGGATGCTGCTGCTGGCCGTCTCGCACGATCTCATGATGATCTTCCTCGGCGTCGAGATCCTCTCGGTGGCGGTCTATGCCCTCTCCGCCCTCCCGCGAGGATCCGCGCGTGCGGTGGAGGGAGGCGCCAAGTACTTCATCCTGGGGGCGTTCGGCTCGGCCTGCCTCCTGTACGGCATGGCCCTGGCCTACGGGGCGAGCGGATGCGTGGACCTGAACGGCATTGCCGCGCATCCCGGTCCCGGCTCCCTGGCCCTTCTCGGTCTGGGCCTGATGGGAGTCGGGTTGGCGTTCAAGATAGGCGCCGCGCCGTTCCACATGTGGGTGCCGGACGCCTACACGGGGGCGTCGGCCGTGGTGACGGGGTTCATGGCCTCCGCGGTCAAGGTCGCCGCGTTCGGTGCGCTTGCCCGCGTGCTGATGACGGCCTATCCCGACCGGGCCGGGGACTGGGGCCCGCTGCTGGCGGTGATGGCCGGGATCACGCTCGTCGTGGGGAATTTCGCGGCGCTCGGGCAGACCCGCCTGAAACGGATGCTGGCCTACTCGAGCATCGCCCACACGGGGTTTGCCCTGCTCGGTCTCGTCGCGGCGGCGGTCTCGCCCGTCGACGGCCTGTCCGCCACCGCGTTCTACCTGTTCGTGTACGCGGCCATGACGCTGGGGACGTTCGGCGTCCTGGCGGCGGCGGGGCGCTCCGGCGAAGACCTGGAAACGATCGAGGACTGCGCCGGCCTGTCCCGGCGCCGCCCGGTCCTTGCCGCGGTGCTGACCGTCCTGCTGGCCTCCATGACGGGACTCCCCCCGGCGGCTGGCTTTTTCGCCAAATTCCAGGTCTTCCGGGTGTCGCTCGCGCAGGGGCAGTTGGGGCTCGTCCTCGTCGGCATCCTGGGCGCCTTGCTGTCCGCTTATTATTACCTGAGACCCGTCGTGGCCATGTACATGCGCGAACGTCCCGAGGAACCGGAAGCAGCATCGGAGGCGGCCCGGGAAGGGGAGGTGGCGGCCGCAAACGGAAGCCCCTGGGGCGCCTGGGTCGGCATCGGCGTCGCGACGGGGGTCATCCTCGCCGTCGGCCTTTTCCCGTCGTCGGCCATGCAGCTGGCGGCGCGCGCCGCCGAGAGCCTGATCGGTCGATGAGCGGATGCGGCCGTCCTCGCGACGGCCCCCGGGCCCCTCACGGCCGTCGACGGGCCTGACGCCGGGCGACCGGGGTGAGCGGGCGGCGTTTCGCGCCGACCCCCTCGGCCACGACAAAGGCGATCGCCTCCCCGCGGAGATGGGACAGGGAGAGGTGGACGTGCGCGGCCCCGACCGAGCGGGCGCGCCGAGCCGCCCCGCCGGAAAGGACCACGCGGGGCGCCTGCCCGGGCTCACGACGGACCTCGATGTCGCGCCAGCGCACGCCACGCCCCCAGCCGGTGCCCAGGGCCTTCATCACCGCTTCTTTCGCCGCGATGCGCGCCGCCAGGTGCTGGGACGCGTTTTTCCGGGCGAGCGCATAAGCCCGCTCCCCGTCGGTGAAGCAGAGGCGGAGGAACCGATCGCCGTGCCGGCGCAGGAGACGGTCCACGCGCTCGATCTCGATGATGTCCGTGCCGATCCCGACGATCATGGCCCTACCCTAGCGGCCCTGGAGGGGAATTGCAAGACGGGAGTGGCGGGTCCCGGCCCCTGGGCCTATAATGGTCCCCTGCGCCGGATGCCGCGCGGAATCCCCTCCGGCTCTTTATTGGCGTATCGCATTTGCCGATCCCGCATTGACAGTTGCGCCCATGGATCCGCTGCGCGATCTCGAGCTTCTGATCCGTTCCCGGTACGGGTTGATCCTGCTCGCCACGGACGAGGAGGAGCGCGCCGAGTCCCTGCTGAGGCACGTGGCCGACCGCCTCAAGGCTCCCCTCTATGTCTGGACGCGGACGCGGGGCCTGCAGAGCCCGGAGCTCCCGAGAGACGCCCTGCAGGCGGCCAAGGATCTCCCGTCGGCCCTGAAGCTGGCCGCCAGCTCGCGCTTCGCCGCCGTCTACCTGTTCTTGGGGCTTTCGGACGAGATGGATCAGCCCGACACCGAGGCGCTCCTGAAGGAGGCGGCCCTCGCCCTTTCGGGGCAAGCGGGGGCGATCGTGCTGACCGGGGAGGACCTGCACATCCCCACGCGGATCCGCCCGCACGCGGCCACGGTCTCCCTGCCGCCGCTCCAGGCGAGCGAATACAAGGAGCTGCTGCAAGGGATCCTGGGCGATCTCTCCAAGCGGTCCAAGGTCAAGGTGGACCTGTCCGTAGCGGACTTGAACCGGATCCTGGGCGGTCTTCGGGGGCTGACGCGCCTGGAGGCGGAGAAGGTCCTGACTCGGGCGATCGTCGAGGACGGATGCCTGTCCGCCGACGACATCCGCCATGTCATCGAGGCGAAGAAGGCCGTCGTCGAGCGGGACGGTCTTCTCGAGTACACCCCGTCGGATGAGCGGATGACCGGCATCGCCGACCTGGCGGGCCTGAAGGCCTGGCTCGCCAAGCGCCGCCTGATCCTCGAGGACCCGAAGAAGGCCGCCGACTTCGGCCTCGTCTTCCCCAAAGGCGTCCTCCTGATCGGGGTCCAGGGATGCGGGAAGAGCCTCTGCGCCAAGGCCGTCGCCTCGGAGTGGGGGCTCCCTCTCCTGAAGCTGGACCCCTCCAACCTGTACAACAAGTACATCGGGGAGAGCGAGCGCAACTTCAAGCGCGCCATGCGAACGGCGGAGCGGCTGGCCCCGGTCGTCCTCTGGATCGACGAGATCGAAAAGGCCTTCGCCGCGGCCGGCGGGGAGCACGACGGCGGGACCACCCAGCGCATCTTCGGCAGCTTCCTGGCCTGGATGCAGGACCGGAAGGGCGACGTCTTTGTCGTCGCGACCGCCAACGACATCGAGCGCCTCCCCCCGGAGTTCGTGCGGAAGGGGCGTTTCGACGAGATCTTCTTCGTGGACCTGCCCGGGCCGGAGGCACGCCGCGGCGTCTTCGAGATCCACCTCCGCCGCCGGGGGCAGGATCCCGCCACGTTCGACCTCGACGCCCTCGCGGAGGCCTCCGACGGCTTCAGCGGGGCCGAGATCGAGCAGGGCATCCTCTCCGCCCTCTATTCGGTCTTCGCCTCGTCCTCGACCCTGTCGACCGGCTCCCTCCTCGAGGAAATGGGGCGCACCCGGCCGCTTTCGAAGACCATGGCGGAGAAGGTCGAGGCCCTGCGCGCGTGGGCGCGGGATCGGGCCGTAAGCGCACAGTAGCGATTCCGGTTTCGAGGTCCGGATCCCGTTCCTGTGATACCGGATTCGGGTCAGAGCCATGGCCGATCCCCTTCGCGTTCCCAACATCCCAGACGACGTCCGGCGGCTGCTGATCATCCGGCAGAGCGCATTGGGGGATATCGTCAACGCGCTGTATTCGCTTCCGGCCATACGCAAGGCCTACCCGGGTGCCCGCCTGGCCTGGGTGGTCGACGACCGATTCCGGGATCTGTTCGACGCGGTGGAGGGCGTCGACGAGGTGATCGTTTTCCCCCGTAGGCGGTGGGGGCCGTGGGTGGCCAGGCCGTGGCGGTGGCCGTTGCTGGCACTGGAGTGGAATCGTTACAAGCGATCCCTGCGCGAGATGGAATTCGACATGGCGGTGGACCTGCAGGGAAGCCTTAAAAGCCGGTTAACCCTGAAATCGGTCCGCGCGAGCGACGTGTTCCGGTACCGCCGCGGCCCCGCCCCCGACTTGTGCGATCTGCCTTCCGTCGATGGGATCCAGCTTCGTCCCGAAGATCCTTCGCGCGACCTGAGGGCAACGCAGTTCGGGTACCACTTGCTCGATGCAGGAGTCAGGCCCTTCTCGGCCCCCTTCCCCTGGAAGATACCCGAGACGGCCACGCGGACCGTTGACGATCACCTGCAAAGCGAAGGGCTTCCGCCGCGGGCCTTCGCCCTGCTGCACCCCGGATCCAGTGCTTTCGGCCGGTACAAGCGATGGCCCGAGGATCGCTTTGCGGCGCTGGCGGATCGCCTGTCGGCGTCCGGCACGCCGGTCCTCGTGACCTGGGGCCCGGGAGAGCGCGACTTGGCCGCACGCGTCGTCGATGCGGCGGGGAAGGGGGGCGCCGGCGTCCGCCTCGCCCCGGAGACACGCCCCCTGGCCGTCCTGATCGCCCTGCTGGCCCGGGCGGGCGTCTTTGTCGGCAACGACAGCGGCCCCCTCCACCTCGCCAGCGCATGCGGGACGCCGACCGTGGGGCTCTACGGCCCGAAGGACCCCACGGTTTACGCCCCCTGCTCTCCGCCCCGCGCGGTCCTGTACCGTCCCCTTCCGTGCAGCCCATGCGGCAGCAGGCAATGCGGCAACCCGGAGTGCATGAAGGCCCTCTCTGTAGATGACGTTTTCGATGCGACACGGGCGCTCCTGCAAGACCGCGTCGATCGTCCGTTTCGGGGGATCCCCTTGCGCCGGACGGCTCGTCAGGCACAGGCGACCGCGCGCGATGAGTCCGGACGCCGGCTGGCGGTCGACGCCCCCGCTCCAGAGCCCGGTCCCTACCGTTACTTCACGACCGGCTCCTGGCAATGGACCGTACGGGCCGGGGAGACAGGCCCGCTCGCCGACGCCGCCATGCGGTCCGCCGAGGGGCTTCCGGGGACGCTCGTCCGCGAAAACCCGCGCCGTCGCTTCCTGCGAGCCCGACTGCCCCGGTTCGCGCCGGACGGGTCGGTAGCGCCGACTTCCGGACGGGACGTCTTCGTCAAGGTGTACCCCGTGCGCTCCATGGCGCAGCGCCTCCGATCCTGGATCGGCCGGTCTCAGGCGGACGTCGAGTTCGCCCGTCTTTCCCTTCTTCATGACGCCGGAGCGCCCGTTCCCGCGCCGATCGCCCGGGGGCGTGGACCCGGGACCGAGGCCGTGATCCTCGAGGACCTCGGAAAGGTTCCGACGGTCCGCGACGTGCTCCAGGGCGAACTCGCGGAAGGCGATCGCCGCGCCCTGATGAGCGAGCTCGCGGACGCCGTCGCGGCCCTCCAAGACACGGGATTCATCCACGCGGATCTCCACGCCGGGAACCTGCTTCGCCCTGAGCCGGGGTCGATCCGCATCATCGACGTCCAGCGCGGGTATTCCATCCCGCAACCCGGGATCCCCGACCGAGCCCTGACCCTGGCCCACCTGCTCTTTTCCCTGATCGAGACCACCCGGACCTCCGAGCGATGCCGGATCCTGCGTCGCTACGCCGACCGGCTCGGCTGGGAGGCCCGGGCACGACGAGTCCTGCTCGTGACGGTGCGCGAGACCGTGGACCGATTGCGCAGACGTTATGTCATGCGCCAGATGCGGCGAGCCCGCCGGGGGGGGAGTCGCATCGGGGTCGGCCGGTATCGGGACGGTCTCCTACGGACCGCGGAGGGCGTGAGCGACTGGATGGACCAGCCGGAGTCGACCGAGTCCATCGTGAAAGACGAGGCGGGTCGTCGCATCCTGAAAGCGCAGAAAGCCGGCAGGATCCTGGCCATCAAGGAAGAGAGCCGGAGGCCGCGGGGCCTCCGGGAGTGGGTCGGGGTGCACGGCTGGCGCGCCGCGGGGCTGCCCGCGCCCCGCCCGTGTTTCCTGTTTGTGCCGGATACCGGCCCGGCCCGCCTGGCGTCGGAATGGGCGGACGGCGCTTGTCCTGTCAACCTGTGGACCGA
>CAYUME010000331.1:3083-5939 GCA_964445475.1 uncultured Planctomycetia bacterium | reverse complement strand
GGCGTCTCCTGCGACATGTGCCACCCCGACGCGTCGAACACCCACCCCGAGACCTACCCGAAGTTCCAGAACCAGATGGGGCGGGTGGCCCTGCTGCGCGACATGATCAACTGGTGCATCGAGCACCCCGTGCGCGGCAAGGCCCTCGCGGCCGACGACGAGCGGATGCGGGCCCTCGAGGCCTACATCCAGGCCCAGCGGAAGGGCGTGCCGATGAACTACGGCAAGCATTGAGCGGAAACGCGCCGCCCCTCGGGATATTCGAGCGCGCCGTGAAAGAGCCTGACCCGGTCAGGCTCTTTCCTTATGATGTCAGGGCGAGTCCATGCCCGGAACGGGGGCGTCCATGTCCGAATGCGCGCGCTCGGCCCTCCGGGTCGCGACGGCTTTCCTGCTGGGCGGGATTCCCGGCGTGAACGCGGCAGACTACCATGTCCACCCCGACGGCCGCGACGACGCGGCCGGGACGGCGGAGAAGCCCTGGAAGACGGTCGACCGCGCCAACCGCCAGGACTTCCAGCCCGGCGACCGCCTCCTCTTCGCGGGCGGGAAGGCGTTCGAGGGGTGCCTCGTCCTCGACGCGAAGGATGCCGGGACGCCGGAGAAGCCCGTCGTCGTCGGCTCCTACGGCACCGGTCGCGCGACGCTCAAGGCCGGCCTCGGCACCGCCGTCCTGGTCAAGGATGCCGGCGGCGTGGAGGTCCGCGACCTCGTCTGCGTCGGCGAGGACCGCACGAAGAGCCACGGCTGCGGCGTCGCGTTCGTCAACACCCTCCCCGGCAACGTCCGGCTCCGGCACATCCACATCCTGAACGTGGAGGCCTCCGGCTTCGGGCGGGACATCCAGGCCCCCGTCGACACGACCGTCGGCTTCCAGCCCCCCGCCGGCTGCGGCGTCTTCGTGGGGGGTGTCGCCGCCGACAAGGGCAAGAGCGGCTACGAGGGAATCCGGATCGAGGGATGCGACCTCCACGACAACGAGTTCTACGGCACGCTCGTCACCGGCTACTGGGACGAGAAGGCGACCCGGTACGCGAACGCGGGGCTGTTCGTCGCCGGCTGCCGTTTCTACAAGAACACGGGCGACCCCGATTACCGCGAGAACCACTCGGGTAGCGGGATCCTCGTCGAGGATACGGACGGCGGGACGGTCGAGCGGTGCGTCGCGTGGGAGAACGGCGCGCTCTGCAACCAGGCCCCCGGCGGGCCGTGCGGCATCTGGACGGCCGCTTCCCGGCACATCGTCATCCAGAGCTGCGAGTCGTTCAACAACCGCACCGGCACCGCGCCCGACGGCGACGGCTTCGACCTGGATGGCGGCTGCATCGAGTGCGTCCTGCAGTACAACTACAGCCACGGCAACGACGGCGCGGGGATCCTTGTCTACACCTACGCCGGCGCGCCGTACGAGGACCGCGGGAACGTCGTTCGCTTCAACGTCAGCGAGAACGACGCCGTCAAGAAGCGGAACTACGGCGCGATCTACGTCGGCAACGACGGCAAGGGCATGTCCGGCGTCGAGATCTACCACAACACGTTCGTCACCGACCAGCCCGTGCACGGCCTCGTCAACGTCCACGGGAAGGGCGTCGGCGTGGCCTTCCGGAACAACCTTTTGGTCACGAGGGGCGCGCCGCTCGTGAACATCGACCGGGACAGCGAGACGGTCGTCTTCCAGGGGAATCTCTACTGGGTGGAGGGCGGGGCGTTCCGGACGGCGGGAAAGGCGAAGAGCGGAAGCCTCGAGGAGTGGCGGAGGCTCGGGAAGGAGACGCTGGACGGAAAGCCGGTCGGGCTGTTCGCCGACCCGCGGCTCGACCTCGCGGCGCCGCGGGAGGCTGCGGGGAATGCAACGGCATCCGGGCGGGGACAAGCCCCGCCCCTCGCCCGTTTCCTGCAGCCGGCCGGCTCGCCGGCGGTCGATGCCGGGCTCGACCTGAAGGCGCTCTTCAAGCTCGAGACGGGCGGTCGGGACTTCCGGGGGCGGAAGGCGCCGGCAGGGGGGGCGGTGGACATAGGTGCGATGGAACGGCCGTAATGATATACTCCGGCCGTATAGTGCGGGAGGTCTCCATGAAACGGATTGCATCGAAGCGAGCCCCGGAGCGAAGCCTGGACGAGGCGCTCCGGATCATGGACAGCCTGCGGCAGTACCGGCGCCTGATCAAGCCGGCCCGGCGGAAGGCGGGACAATGCAAGGGATGAAGCTCGGCGACGTCGTGCTGGCCGTCTCCTCCGCCCTGGAAGAGGCTCGTATTCGTTATGCCTTGACGGGGGGATTGGCCGTTGCCGCCTGGGCCCCGGCCGAGGAGGTCTTCGAGACCCACAACGCGGATTTCGGCATCCTGTCGGCTCGAAAGGATCCCGTGGACGCCGTCCTGAGGCGGATCCCGGGTTCCCGGGCGGACGATGAGCGGTCGGTGGATCTGGTCCGGGCCCGCGTTCTGAAAGCGGTCGTCAGGGGAATTCACGTCGACTTCATCCTGCCCGCACATTCCGCCTTTGTCCGGGAGGCGTTCAAGCGGGCGGGCACCCTGCCTGCCGGGTCCAAGACGATCCCCGTTCTCTCCCCGGAAGATGTCTTCCTGTACAAATCGTTGGCAGCCCGCCCCAAGGACGTCAGCGCTCTCTGGGCCCTGTCTCGCCGAAAGGACTTCGACCGGGCATACGTCAAGCGGTGGGCGGCCCGGTTGGGAACAACAGGCGCCCTGCAGGAACTCCGTCTTCTCTGATTTCGTGCGGGATTGGCATGCATCGCTCCGCATTCGCCCTTTCCCTCCTGACACTCGCCGCCTGTGCCCCCGGGCCTCGCCCCGACGTCGGGCCGGAGGAGCTCATCCTCTGCGGGGACAAGGA
>CAYUME010000331.1:0-2983 GCA_964445475.1 uncultured Planctomycetia bacterium | reverse complement strand
GCTCCCGGGCGGCCGGATCCTCGTCGCGGGCTCGACCGGGAAGAACGGCAACCGCCTCGTCCTCTTCGATCGCGCGCGTCCGGGACAGGAGCTCGCGTCGGTTCCCCTGCAGGGCGCGCACGGCGCGGTCTGGGACCCCGAGACCCGCACCGTCTGGGCGCTGGGCGAGACGGAGCTGCACACCTACGCGCTCGAGGCTTGGGAGACCCTGGCCCCGGCCCTCGCGCTCAAGCGCCGGATCGGCCTCCCCGACGCGGGCGGCCACGACCTGCGGCCCGTCCCCGGCACGAGGATGCTCGTCCTCACCACGCGCAAGAACGTCTGGACACTCGACCGGGACTGCCTCAGGTTCGAGACGCACGACCGCCTCGGGGGCCAGGAGGGGGTCAAGTGCGTGGACGTGCATCCCGGTACGGGCCGGATCGCGTTCGTGCAGGCCGAGACGAGCTGGTGGGCGTCGCGGGTGCGCTTCCTGTCGCCCGACGGCGATCTCGCGATCCCCGGCGAGCGGATCTACAAGGCGCGATGGAGCGTCGCGGTCGCGCCTGCCCGCTGAACGCGCGCCGGGGCGCTACCGGGCGCCCCCCGCCGCGCGCGGGGTCCACCGGTGGAGGAGGTTCTTGCTGCGGCCGTCCTCCTCCTCGATGATCAGGTATTCGCCGTTCTTCCGGCGGTGGACGCTGAGGCACTCGCATGCGTCCATCCAGCCCGTGCCCCAGTCGTCCGGGGGCTCGATGAAGCCGACGGGGGCGCCCGTCTTGAGCTCATAGACGTCGATGTGCCCGCGCCGGATCTCCCGGTCGCCCACCTTGCCGCGCTCCGCGACCGCCACGAACGCGTAGTCGCCCGCGACGTCGAAGGAGATCGGCTCGCAGGGGCTCCCCTTCTGGAACGTGCAGGTCACGTGCCACGTCGCGGTCCGCTTTCCCGCGCCCCACCCGTCGTACCGGCAGAGGTGGTTGCCCATCGACTTCCAGTGGCTCGTCTTTTCGCCCTCGAGGGTGCCGCCCAGGACCATCACGTCGGTCTCCGGGTCGTACCGGACGCGCCGGATGCCGCCGAACGGCTTGGGGGCCTCGATCGTCTCGAAGGTGCCGTCGTAGACCGGGATGCCGCTCCTGTCAAGACCGTGGCACGCGATCTTCCGCAGCGGCCCCCAGCAGGTCATCCAGACGGTGCCGCGCGCGTCCACGAAGGCGCTGTTGCCGCCGTAGGCGTCGTGGACGCTCGTCTTCACGTACTCGTCCTTGTCGAACTGGCCGTTGCCGTTCAGGTCCCGCCAGAGCCAGTGCCCCTCGGGGGCGTGGGGGTACTTCGGGGAGTTGGACCAGACCACGCAGGGGATCATCACCTCGCCGTCCGTCGCGGGGCTCAGGCGGTAGATGCAGAGCGGCGACTGGCCCGATCCCATGCCTGTGGTGATGACGAACGGCTTGCCGTCGAGCTTCCGGATGTAGACGCCGGAGTTGTCGTACTGCACGAAGCGGGGGTCGTGGGGGTACTTGTAATAGTTCGCGGTGTAGGCCGCGAGCGCCGCCTCCTGCCCCGGGGGCTTCGCGAGATCGACGTCGTAGCGCTCGGTCATGCCATAGATCGACTTCCCGTCGGACGCCGGGTCCACGGCCCCGCTGTCGGTGAAGACGACGCCGTGGCGCCGCCACTGGAGCGCGCCGGCGGGCGAGTACTTCTCGAGCCAGACGCCGGGGCCGGTCGTCCGGTACTGCGTGTTCGCGACGTAGATCGCGCCGGCCGCGTCCACGCCGATGCCGCGCACCTGGTGGAGCTTCAGGGGGCCGAGGGCGCCGGGGGTGCCGGAGTAGATGCCGTATTTGACGCCGAAGGTCCCGGCCGGCTTCGGCTGGGTGGCGACGTCCTGGTAGATGAGGACGCACTCGTTCCGGCCCACGTCGCCGACCAGCAGGCGGCCCTTCGGGTCGACGCAGAAGCAGCCCGCGCGGCTGCCGTCCGGCAGCGTCACGGACTGCGGCATCGCCTTCCCCTGGAGGTCGTACCGCCGGATCACGGTCGCGTCCGGGCCGGCCGCGACCCAGAGCCCCCCCTGGCCGTCGAGGGCGATCGGTCCCGGGTCGGCGACCTCCCACGACCGCTTGAGCGTCATCTGCTCGGCGTCGTAGAGCAGGATCTTTTTGTCGAACGGGCACGACACGAAGAGCTCGTCCTCGCTGGCGGAGAGCCCGAGCAGGTGGACGGCCTCCTGGGCGGTGGAAGTGGGCACCTCGTGGACGGGGAGGAAGCAGCCGGCCGGGCAGTCCTTCCCGCCCTTGCCGCCGGCAAACGGGGGGCCGCCGCCGATGGCGGACCGCAACCGGCGGCTGATGCCGTACCAGTCCTTGCCGGCGGGGGGCCAGTTGTCGGGGTTCTTCAGCCCGCCCCCCTCGGTGTTGTACTGTTGCGAGAAGAAGACGTATTTCGAGTTGGCGGCCACCGCCTGCCCGCCGCCGTGCCCCCAGCCGTGGTAGCCCGGCATGTTCGGCCGGGGCTGGACCGTGCCATCCGACGTGACGGCGGTCACGTTGCCGCCGCCCTCCTCCCAGCGGATATTGGTGTAGGTGGTGCCGTCCGGCGTGACGACCATGCCCTCGATGCCCTGGGGCATGAACGAGGCGTCCGCGTGGGAGTTCGCGAACCAGGAGCTCGTGACCACGAGTCGCCTCCCGAGGGGCCCGGACGCCCCGGACGGCGCGCCCGCCGCCGCGGCCGGAGCGGCACCCGATTCGGCCGCCAAAACGGCCCAGAGGATGTGCGCGAGGTCGCGTCCGGGTGTCGCGCGAGTCATGCGTCGAGTCCTCCAAGGGATGCCGGCCGTCAACGTGTCGTCTTCTTCGCCTTCAGATAGAAGTGCCGGCCGCCGGGCGCGGCGGCGGCGACGAAGACCCGGCACGCGGTGAGCGTCGCATTCATGGGCGTGCCTCTCCCCCTTCGTCCGGGTATTGGGCCTGTTCCAGCCGGCTCACCTGGCACG
>CAYUME010000330.1:4149-5974 GCA_964445475.1 uncultured Planctomycetia bacterium | reverse complement strand
CCGGCATCGGCGTCGGCGGCCAGGGCGGCGGCCTCCTCAACGACCCCGCCATCGGCGGCGAGAACATCGTCGCCCTCTGCGACGCCGACGCCAACCGCTGCGCCCAGATCGGCAAGAAGTTCCCCGGCGCCGAGCTCTTCAAGGACTACCGCGTCCTTTTCGAGAAGCGGAAGGACATCGACGCCGTCGTCATCGCCACCCCCGACCACATGCACGCCGTCATCACGGCGATGGCGCTCCGCGCCGGCAAGCACGTCTACGTCGAGAAGCCGATGGCGCACTCGATCGAGGAGTGCCGCGTCGTCACCGCCCTGGCGAAGAAGCACAACCGCGCGACGCAGGTCGGCAACGCGGGCCACTCCGGCGAGGGGATCCGCCTCACCCGCGAGTGGATCCAGGCCGGCGCGATCGGGGCCGTGAAGGAGATCCACTGCTGGAGCGACCGACCCGGCACGTTCTGGAAGCAGGGCCTCGAGCGCCCCGCCGAGACGCCGCCCGTCCCGGAGGGCATGGACTGGGACCTCTGGCTCGGCTGCGCGCCGGAGCGGCCCTACCACCCGACCTACCACCCCGTGAAGTGGCGCGCGTGGTTCGACTTCGGGACGGGGGCGATGGGCGACATGGCCGTGCACAACGTCGATCCGGCGTTCTACGCCCTCGACCTCGACTCGCCGGTCGCGGTCTCCGCGGAGACGAGCCCCCTCCCGAAGGAGACCTTCCCGCTCTGGGGGATCATCACGTACGAGTTCGCGGCGAAGGGGGAGCGGCCGGCGGTGACGATGAAGTGGTACGACGGCGGGAAGATGCCGGCGCGGCCGGAGGCGCTCGACGCGGACGTCAAGCTGCCGGACAACGGGATCCTGTTCGTCGGGGCGAAGGGCGTGATCTTCTGCGGCGGGTGGTCGGGCAACCCGACGATCTACCCGAAGGCGCTCCGCGACGGCTTCACGCCGCCGCCGAAGAGCATCCCGCGCTCGATCGGTCACCGCGCGGAGTGGATCAAGGCGTGCAAGACGAACCGGCCGGAGGAGGCGACGGCCGGCTTCGCGTACTCGGGCCCGTACACGGAGGGGCTGCTGGTCGGCAATCTCGCCGTGCGGCTGCAGAAGCGGGTCGAGTACGACGCCGCGACGAGGAAGTCCCCCAACGTCCCCGAGGCGGACGCGCTGATCCGCAAGACTTACCGCAAAGGCTTCGAGCTGAACGGGTGAGTGGGAGGGGTTTGTCCCGGCTCCGTGCTGTAACAAACGTCGCGGCGGTCGTATGCCGCGCCGTTTGTTACAAAGCGAGCCATGCAGGGACGAGCGAAGCGAATCCCAGCATGGCGAGCGGCTTGCCGGGTTTGCACAATTATCAAAACCAGAAGCGTTACCCGCCGGTAACGGGTTTGCTGGTTTTGATAAACCAGTGCCATGCCACATGGAGCCCTTGAAGACGAAGGGGCTCCCGCCGCTACCCGCAGTCTTTTTGCTTTTCCACCACCCGTAATGCGACTACCATGGTCCCATTATGGGCTCACAACGGGAGACATCCATGCTCGCCATCGACCTCCGGGACAAGCGCGCGTTCGTCGCCGGGATCGCGGACGATCACGGGTACGGCTGGGCCATCGCCAAGGCCCTTGCCCGGGCCGGCGCCGCCGTCTGCGCCGGGACCTGGCCCCCGATGATCGGCCACTTCGAGCGCGCCCTCCGGGACGGCCAGCTCGACACCGCGCTGCCTGGCGGCGGCGCGCTCCGCTTCGAGAAGGTCTATGCCCTCGACGCCCGCTACGACCACCCGGAGGACGTCCCCGCCGAGGTCCGTTCCCGGCGCGGCTACGCCG
>CAYUME010000330.1:0-4139 GCA_964445475.1 uncultured Planctomycetia bacterium | reverse complement strand
GGGATCGACATCGTCGTCCACGCGCTCGCCAACGCGCCGGAGGTGAAGAAGCCGCTGCTGACGACGACGCGGAAGGGATACCTGGCGGCGCTGAGCGCGAGCAGCTACTCGCTCACGTCGCTCGTCCAGCACTTCGCGCCCCTCTTCCGGCCGGGGGCGTCGGTCGTCTCGCTTTCGTACCTGGCCGCGGAGCGGGCCGTGCCCGGCTACGGCGGGGGGATGCACGCGGCGAAGGCGGCGCTGGAGGCGGACACGCGGGAGCTGGCGTACGAGGCGGGGCGGCGTTTCGGCGTGCGCGTCAACGCCGTCAGCCCCGGCCCGCTCCTCAGCCGCGCGGCGAAGGCGATCGGGCGGATCGACCGCCTCATCGCCTACTGCGGCCGCAACTCCGCCCTCGGGGGCGTGAGCACCGCCGCCGACGTCGGCCACGCCGTCGCCTTCCTCGCCTCGCCGCTCGCCGCCGGGATCGCGGGCGTGACGCTTTACGTCGACCGCGGCTACCACGCGATGGGGCTGGCGCCGGACGTGCTCCGGGAGCCGGAGGACTGACGGGGCGCGGCGTGGGGGGCGGGCTGCCGGCGGATGCCCTCGGACCGGTGGCTTCACTTCAAGAACGGCAGCCCCCCCAGCCGCCGCGCCAGCTCCGCGTACCCCGCCGCCAGCGGGTGGCTGGCGTCCGCGTAGAGCCCGCTCGGCAACGCCGGCGGGACGTCGTGCTCCACGCCCTCCGCCTGCAGCCACGCCGTGATCCCGTCCCGCACCCGCGCGTACCCCGCCCGCCCCGCCTCCGTCAGCAGGTGCTCGTTGAACGGGCCGACGAGGACGAAGACGCGGTTCCCCCGCTCCCGGAGGATTCCCAGCGCGCGGCGGAAGGATTCCCACTGGAAGGAGGTCTCCGGGGCGACCCACGCGAAGTCCTGCGGCTGGATCCCCTGCTCCGTCCACGGCACCGGCCGGCGGCGGAGCCGGTTGTCCGACGGCGGCAGCTGGAGCGTGACCGCCTTCAGCGGATTCTCGGCCGGGCGTTCCAGCGTCCACTCCGGGATGCTCGCCTGGCCGAAGTACGCCAGCTGGAGGTGCCCCGCCCACTGGAGGAACGGCACGTTCCGTTCGGCCACGCATCCGATCCGGCGCGAGGCCGTCTCCCGGTAGCAGGGGATGCGGGGGACGAACTGGGGGACGAGGGCCGGGTGGTTGAATCGGAATTCGTCCTCGCCCCGGAGGTCGTGCTTCGCCGAGCTCATCCAGAGCGGGTTGCAGTGGAGGACGACGCGCTTCCCGGCGATGCCGCCGGCATAGTGCGCGACGAGCCCCGCCAGCGCGGCCGGGTGCATGCCGTCCACGCCCAGGTTGGCGAATCGCTCCGCGCCGGCCTGCGCGTGGAGGTGATGCGACAGGGTCTGCTCGCGCCGGACGTACTGCCCCCAGACGACCGAGTCGCCGAGGAGGAGGACGTCGTGCCGCCCGGCGGCGTCCCGCGCCAGGCGCTCGAAGAGCCAGTAGTCGTTGCTCAGGGCGTACGGGATGCGGTAGTCGGGCCCGGTGTCGAGCGGTTCAAGCCGCTTCCAGGCGGGCGGCACCAGCAGGACGATCGCGGCGGCGAAGAGGGCGAGCCCGGCCAGCTGGCGGCCGGTGAGCCGCATCGCGTTGGAGGGCCGGAGCGCGTCCCCCGGGGGGGAGGCGTTTCCAGGCGCCGCGGCCGTCGGATCGGTCCGGTCCATCGCGACTCCGTCAAAACTGGAAATAATAGAAGGGCTTCGCGCCCGGCTGGGCGACGACGAGCAGGTAGACGATCATGAGGGCGGCCAGCCCCACGCGCACCGGCGCCCATTCCAGGGCCCGTTTCAGGCGCGATCCCCCCGCGTAGGCGAGCTGGTACAGCCAGACGGCCGCGACGAGGGCCGCGGCCGGGAGCGGGAATCGGGGATCCCCCCAGCCGCCGGCGGCGATCCCCGACACGACGGTCCACGCGTCGCCCAGGCTCTGCGCCCGGAAGAAGATCCAGGCGAAGCAGACGAAGGCGAAGACGCCCAGCTGCTTCGCGATCCGGGGCACGCGCTCCCGGTAGAAGGCCGTCCGCTCCAGCTCCCGCGTCGCGACGCGCCCGGCGGCGTGGATCGCGCCCCAGGCGACGAACGTCCACGCCGCCCCGTGCCAGAGCCCGGAGATCACCATCGTCAGCGCCATGTTCGCGTACGTCCGGATCGCCCCGTGCCGGTTGCCGCCGAGGGGGATGTAGACGTAGTCCTTGAACCACGTGGAGAGGCTGATGTGCCAGCGGTTCCAGAAGTCGCCCAGCCCCGTCGCCGTATAGGGGTTGTCGAAGTTGAGCATGAGCCGGAAGCCCATCGCCCGCGCCACCCCCCGCGCCATGTCGGTGTAACCGCTGAAGTCGAAGTAGATCTGCCAGGCGAAGGCGGCCGTCGCCAGGAGCAGGGCCGGGGCCTGGAACTCCCCCGGCGTGGCGTAGACCCGGTCCACGTAGAGGGCGAGGTAGTCGGCCAGCGCCACCTTCTTGAAGAAGCCGACGAGGAAGAGCGAGAGGCCCTCGGCGACGTGCGCCCCGGCGACCCTCGGGGGGCCCTGCAGCTGAGGCAGGAGGTGGCTCGCCCTCTCGATGGGACCGGCGACCAGCTGCGGGAAGAGGGCGACGAAGGCGGCAACGCGGACGAGGCTCCGCTCCACGGCCACGCGGCCCCGGTAGGCGTCGACGACGTAGCTCAGCGCCTGGAAGACGAAGAACGAGATGCCCACCGGCAGGATCACGTCGGGGGCGGGGAGTCGGGCCGCGAGCCCCGCCGCGGCGAGGAGGGCGTTCAGGTTCTCGACGGCGAATCCGCCGTACTTGTAGAAGCCCAGGACCGCCAGGTTGGCCGCGACACCCGCCGCGACCCACGCCTTTTTGCGCGGGCTGTGCTCCATGAGCCGGACGACGAGCCAGCTGGAGGCCGTCGTCCAGGCGATCAGGAGGAGATAGAGCGGGTTCCACCAGCCGTAGAAGACATAGGACGCGACCAGGAGCCACAGGCTCATGAACCGCGTCCGGCGGAGGACGAGATGGACCGGGTAGACGATCGCGAAGAAGACGAGGAAGATCCAGGTATGGAAGAGCATGGGGGTGATCGGTCGGGGCCCGCCCGCCGGGTCCTTTACTGGATGGGGGGGAGGCCCTGGCCCTCCAGCGGCCGTCCGACGTTCTCGAACCGGTTCCGGCGCAGCAGCGTGCCCCCGGCATTCGGATGCACCGCGATGCCGGTGTCGGTATCGCGCACGGTGCAGCTCTCGACCAGCGTGTCCTCCGCGATCGCGCCGAAGCGGGCCTGCCGGTTCCCGTAGCCGTTCCCCTCCAGGATCTCGTTGTCCAGGAACTGGCAGCCCCAGGACGGCTGGTAGCCCCAGCCGTGCGGGTTGAGGCCCCGGACCGTGAATCCGTCCATCCGCGCGCCCCGGTTCTCCGCCACGATGCTGTCGTGGGCGGCGGCGTAGAGCTGGAAGGCGCCGTCGGCCGCGCGCGACACGGCCGTCAGCGAAAGCCACGACAGGGCGAGCGCCAGGGGGGCGGTGCGCGTTCCCTTCATGCGTCTCGAGCCTCCATGCGCCGGACGGCGGGCCGGGGCGAGGGGGCGGGGGGCCGTCCCCCGAGCTCCCGCGCTCAACGCCGCGCATCTCCGGTCGGCTCCATCAGGACGCGCACGTGCGCCTCGACCGAGTCGGCGAGGGCCTCGAGGTTGTAGCCGCCCTCGAGGAGCGAGACCAGGCGGCCGTCGCAGCACGTGTCCGCGATCTCCCGCACCGTCCGCGTCAGCGCCGCGAACCCCTCCGCCGTCACCGCCAGCCCCCCCAGCGGGTCGTCCGCGTGGGCGTCGAAGCCGGCGGAGACGAGGACGAAGTCGGGCCGAAAGGCGAGGGCGGCTGGTTTCAGTTTCTCCTCGAAGGCCTTCCGGATCTCCGCGTCGCCGTCGCCGGCGCTCAGGGGGACGTTGAGCGTCGTCCCCTCGCCCTTCCCCGCGCCGCGTTCCGCGGGGCTTCCCGAGCCCGGGTGGAACGGGTACCGGGGGGTGCTGAAGAAGTAGACGGTCGGGGCCTCGTAGGAGGCCGCCGGGGTGCCGTTCCCGGGGTGGACGTCCCAGTCGGCGGGG
>CAYUME010000329.1:0-5976 GCA_964445475.1 uncultured Planctomycetia bacterium | reverse complement strand
CCCCGACCAGGACGGGGGGGACGGCGAGATCGATCTCGCAGACCATCTCGTTACCTTTCTTGTGCGCCTCGACGCCGATGAGGGGGAGGACGTCCTCGCACAGGTCGCCCAGGCGGAAGTCGACCGATTCGAGCTCCAGCTTCCGGGCCTCGATCTTCGAGAAGTCGAGGATGTCGTTGATGATCGCGAGGAGGGACTCGGCCGAGGTGGTGGCCAGCCGGAGGTATTCGCGCTGCTCGTCGGTGAGGGGCGTGTCCAGGGCGAGGCCCAGCATGCCCAGGACGCCGTTCATGGGGGTCCGGATCTCGTGGCTCATGTTGGCCACGAAGGCCGACTTCGCCCGGGCGGCGTTCTCCGCCACGTCCTTGGCCTGCCGCAGGGTCTCTTCGTCGTGCTTGCGCTCGGTCAGGTCGTGGGCGATCTCGATGGCTCCGACGTACTGGCCCTGTGCGTCGACCAGGGCCCTGGCCCGCCCCAGCATGTAGGTGCACGCGCCCCGGGGCGGCTTGACGTACGCCTCGCCGATCAACACGTCGCCCTCGCGGCGGACGCTGGCGTACTGGGCCGACAGCTCCGGGCCCGACTGGGTCACCAGGTCGATCAGGATGGGTCTGCGGATCCCGTAAAAGGGGATGGCGTACTCGTGGTTTCCCTTGCCGAGCATCTCCACGGCCGAAAAGCCCAGCAGCTCCTCGATCGCCTTGTTCCAGGCCGCCACCTTGCCGTCCCGGTCGATGATGAAGGCGGCATCGGGCAGCAGATCGATGATGGCCAGCAGCCGTCGCTCGGATTCCTGGCGCGCCTCCTCGATCCGCGTCCTCGTGATCATGCCCGACAGCGTATCGGCGACCGCTTGCAGGAACGCGATCTCGCGGTCATTCTGGCGATGGCCTTCGTTCAGGTAGAGGACGAGCACGCCCTGCAGGGCGCCCTCGAAGAGGATGGGGACGATGTAATGCCCGTGCGGGGTCATCCCGTCATCCTGGACCGCGTGACGCGCGTCGATCCGGTCCGAGAAGAGCAACTGGCGGTCCCGGGCGGACAGCCCGCACAGGCAGGTGCCGTACGGGACCTGCCTGCACCGGGAGACGATATCGGCTGCCAGGTTGCGGTGGGCGACCAGGTCGAGCCGCTGCGAACCGGCGTCGGCGAGGAAGATCCCGCCTTTCGGCAGCGTCGGAAGCCACGGCGTGTCGAGGATCACGTCCAGGGCCTTGTCCAGCTGGCGGTCGCGCGGAATCCGCTCCTGCGCGATCTGCAGGAGGTCCTTGAGGACCCCCTGGCTCTGGTAGCTGATCGCGAGGTCGTGCTCGGCGCGCTTCCGCTCCGTGATGTCCTGCAGCGTGCCCTCGATGTAGGACGGATTCCCGGCCGGATCGGCCATGAGCTTCGCGCTGACGGACAAATGGATCCGGCTCCGGTCGGACCGGAGGAACGGGATCTCCATCTCGGAGACGGGGCCCTGGCGGAGCGCGTCGATCAGGCGCTGGCGGTCCTCCGGGTTGGCATAGAGCGGGGTCACCCCGCCGGCCGCGTTGAACGCCTCGATGGTCTCGTACCCGAAAAGGCGCAGTGCAGAAGGATTGGCCAGCAACGCCCGGCCGTCCAGGGCGGTGCGGAAGACGCCCACCTGGGCGCGGTTCACGACCTGGCTGAAGCGCTCCTCGCTCTCCTTCAACGCCCGTTCGACCTGCTTGCGCTCGGTGATGTCGCGGCCTTCCGGCAGCAGCAGGACGACGTGTCCCGCGTCGTCCCGGACCGGCTTGAGCGAGAAGTCCACGTCGTGCAGGCTGCCGTCCCGGGCGGGGTGCGTGACCTCGAAGCGGATCACCTCCCCGGCTGCCGCCCGGCGGATGGACTCGCGCAATTGCTCCCGGAGCTCCGGGGAGTGGCGCCACCAGGGGCCTTCCCAGAAGGGCTTGTGGATGACCTCCTCCTTGGTCACCCCGCTGAAGGCGAGGGCCGATTCGTTGGCGTCGATCAGCGTCCCATCGGGGGTGAGCAGCCCGACGAAGCCGAACGTCTGGTTGATGATGGCACGGAAGCGGCGCTCGCTGTTGCGCAGCTCCGCCTCGGCGTGCTTCGCGTCGGTGACGTCCCGGACGGACTCGATCGCGCCGGCGACCCCGCCCCGGGAGTCCCGCAGGACCGCCGCGTTGATGGCGAGGTGGCGGCCCTTACCGCCGTCGAGGCGGGGGGCGAACGCCTCGCCCGACAGGAAGTCGCCTCGCCGGACGACGCCACGGTACCGTCTGGAGAGGGTTTCGTCGTCCCGGAGGGCGAGGTCCAGCAGGACCGGGCGACGCTCGCCGTAGAAGGGCACGGCGTAGGCGTGGTCTCCCCGGCCGAGGATGTCGTGCGCCTTCACGCCGGAAAGCGCTTCCATGGCCCGGTTCCAAGCGATCACGCGGCCGTCGCGGTCGACCACCATGGTGGCGTCGGGGAAGAACTGGAGGATGTCCGAGAGGCGTCGCTCCGACTCCCGCAGCGCCTCGTCGGCGCGGACGCGGTCCGTGACGTCCTGGGCCAGCGACGCGACGCCGAAGACGTTTCCCGATCCGTCGATGAGGGGCGTGTTGTACCAGTCGCAGACGATCGTCCGGCCGTCCCGGGTGACGTTCTCGTTGGTGGACCGCTCGCCGCCCTTCCGGGCGAGGAGCTCTCGGAAGAGACCGTCCACGTGCGGCTTGACGCGGTCGGGCAGGATGAAGCTGACGTGCTTCCCGACGGCTTCCGACGCGGGGAAGCCGAAGATCCGCTCGGCCGCCAGGTTCCAGCGGACGACCCGGAAGGCGGTGTCCCATTCGATCACGGCCAACGGCGTCTTCTCCACGTGGAGCTTCATCCGCTGCTCGGACTGGAGCAGCGCTTCCTGGGTGCGACGCCGCTCGGTGACGTCGCGGCAGATGGCCATGACGGCCGGTTCGCCGTTGAACGAGATGGACTGCGCGTTGACCTCCGTGGGGATGCGGGTCCCGTCCTTCCGGCGGTGGACGGTCTCGAAGACGATCCGTCCCTTGTGCTGCAATTCGGCGATTCGTGACGGGATGTGGACGGCTTCTTCCGGGACGTCCACGTCGGCGGGCGTCAGGGACATCATCTCCTCGCTCGTGTAGCCGAAGTGCGCGCAGGCCACCCGGTTGGCGGCCAGCATCCGGCCGGACAGGTCGTGGATGAAGATGGCATCGCCGGCGTTGTCGAACAGCAGGCGGTAGCGTTCCTCGCTGCGCCGTACCGCCTCCAGGGCCTGCTTGCGCTCGGTGACATCCTCGATCACGCCGTCCATCCAGAGGACTTCCCCCAACCCGTCGCGGGCGACCCGCGCGGTCACCGCCCCCCAGAACGGACTTCCGTCCTTTTTCCGGAGGTGGATCTCGCGGTCCCGGACGAATCCGTTTTTCAGCACCTCCTGGACGAACCGCCTGCGGTCCTCGGGATCGACATAGAGGTCGGAGACGTGGATCTGCTTGAACGCCGCTTCCGTGTCGTAGCCGAACATCTGGACGATGGCCGGGTTCGCCTCCAGGAATCGCCCGTGCGGTCCGGGCGTGTTCCGGTAGACCCCGATGTTCACGTTCTGCACGAGGGACCGGTATCGCTCCTCGCTCTGCTTCAGGGCCTGCTCGGACCGTTTGCGCTCGGAGATGTCGCGGACGGTAGCCTGGATGACGGTGCGGTCCTTTAGCGTGAAGGACGTGAGCCAGACGTTGGCCTGGAAGTCCTCGCCGTTCGACCGGCGGTGCATCCATTCGAACCGGTGGTGACCCAGCCGGAAAGCCTCGGCGATGCGGCGTTCGGCCGCGGCCCGGGACTCCTCGCCGTCCGGCTGGGTGGGCGGCGACAGATCCGCCGGATGGAGGGACACGAATGCGTCCCGGCCCGTGAGGCCGAACATCTCGAGCGTGGCCTGGTTGCAATCGAAGAACCCGTTCGCGTCCAGCAGCATGATCGCGTCGCGGGACGCTTCGAAGAGGATCCGGAACTTCTCCTCTCCGGACGACGCGGGGACGTCGGGCTCGGATGTCCGGACGGCCGACCCGCGGAGCGCGGCCGCGATGCGCGACGCGATGAGCGTGGCCGGGGCGGATGCCGGGACGGCCAGATCGGCTCCCGTGTCCAGGGCCCGGGCCTCTGCGGCGACGGACGGACGGGGGAGGAGCGCAACAAAGAGGGGCGGGCGGCCGGTGGCGTGGCCACGGCACGAGCGGATCGTCCGTTTCATCTCCGGCGCGCTCGACACGGGCAGGAGCACCGCGTCGACCGGGTCTTTGCCGTATTCCTCCCGGAACTTCGAGGGCGTGATGGTCGCGAGGCGGATTCCCCTGCGCCGGAGCGCCGTCAGGAGCGGGGCGGGCGGCTTCGGCTCGTTCTGGACCAGCACGGCTTTCATGGTGTACCCCTCACCCGAGGCGGGTCACGAACCGGTCCGGCGACGCGACCGTCGCGTCCGGCCGGCAGATGCAGTCGCTACTATGATAACATCATATATGCAATATGGATCTTGTACAGAAGGAGTCGTCAGGATCCGGCCGAACCCAGGGGGCGCGGGGGGATGCCTTCCCGGGTCGTAAACGGGTGTCCGCGTCCCAGCGCGATCGAACCGCAGCCGAGCATCGCCGCCAAGAACGCCAAGCGGCAATGAACGAATGCCAAGCACGACCGCGGGGCGTCCTCTCTGTTCCCCGTGGCGATCGTGGCGGCATACTTTCTTCTCGCGGCGGCATGGATTTGAAGATTTGTAGTACAGGGGCAGTCGGCAGGACTGGCATCCATAAGAGGCGTCGGCGGCGTGCCCCTTGGCTGTGACGTGCATGCCACGCAAGGGCGAGGGGGATCCCTGCGACGGTCGGCTGGGTCAGATGCCGGAGACGGCGTGGTGGCGAGAGAGGCGATCGTATAGGACCGGCAGCACGATGAGCGTCAGCGCCAGCGAGCTGGCCAGGCCGCCGAAGATCACGGCCACCAGCGGCTTCTGGATCTCGGAGCCCGGTCCGGTCGCGTAGAGCATCGGCAGCAGGCCCAGGAGGGTCGTCAGCGTCGTCATCAGGAGCGGCCGGACGCGGAGCCGGCAGGACTCCATCACGGCGTCGCGCGGGGACCGGCCGTCTTTCCGGAGGCGGTTCAGGGTGCTCACCAGAAGGAGGCCGTTTTCGACCGCCATGCCCAGCAGGGCGATGAAGCCGATGGCGGCGGAGACGCTGAGGTTGATGCGGAGCAGGACGAGGGCCGCGATGCCGCCGACCACGGCGAACGGGAGGTTGACCAGGATCAGCAGGGCGTCGCGCGCGGAATCCAGGGCGCCGACGAGCATCGCGAAAATGAGCAGGAGGGCGACGGGGATGACGAGCCGGAGCCGGGCCATGGCCCGTTCCTGGTTCTCGAACTGGCCGCCCCAGGCGAGCCGGGATCCGACGGGCAGGGACCGCTCGATCGCCGCGAGGCGGGCCTTCGCCTCCGCGACGAACCCCCCCACGTCGCGCCCGCGGACGTTGCACTCCACGACCAGCCGGCGCATGGCGTCCTCCCGGCTGATCTGCGCGGGGACCTCCGTCAGCCGGATCTCGGCCAGCTCGCCGAGGGGGACGACCCGGCCGAGGGGGGAGGGGACCAGGAGCTGCGCGAGGCGGTCCGCCCGGTCGCGCCGGTCTTCCGGGAAACGGACGAGAACGGCAATGCGGCGCTGCCCTTCGAACACGGAGGCGACCTCCTTCCCGGCTATGGCCGTCTCGACGAGCGCGTTGACGGCGGCCGCGTTGATGCCGTGGCGGGCCATCGCCTCGCGGTCCAGTCGGATCTCGAGCTCCGAGAAGCCGGAGACCTGCTCCAGCTTGACGTCGGACGCGCCGGGGATGCCGGCAAGGACCGGCGCGATCCGCTCGGCGGCCTCGCGGAGCACGTCCATGTCCTCGCCGACGACCTTGATCGCCACGTCCGACTTGATGCCGCTGATCAATTCGTTGACGCGGAGCGCGATCG